>WQXZ01000095.1 GCA_009781525.1 Coriobacteriia bacterium
GTGCTGGGAAACCAGGGATCGGTTCACCAGCAAGAGTGGCCACACTATGACGATGAGCTGGCACGACCGGATGAAATCGAATATGCCGTGCAGATAAATGGACGGATCCGAGCTAAGTTCTCGATTGCACTTGATGCCAGCGAAGATGAAGTCAGGCAGATTGCGCTTACTGCTGTTAAGCCCTATCTGGAGGCAGCAGAGCCCAAGCAGGTTGTGGTCGTACCTGGTCGCCTGGTCAATATCGTGATATAGGTGATAGCTGCGGAAGAGGTTGCCCTTTGACGTGCAAACCTCTTCCGCGCGCCAGACCTTCCGCCCACACTAGACCTCATTCAACCTACTAGCGCAACCCCGCCACATCAAGTCCAATCGTAATTAACCAACCTCACTACCCTAACCCCTCCAATTCCAGCTTTTGAGCAGTTTCTGCAACTTTTTTGCGGTTGGGCGCCAAAAAGGCACCCTCTGACAGCCACTCAGTGTGGTATATGCAACATTTCTGTTGCATATACCACACATTTATTGCATTTACAACGTAATCTGGTACGATTCTGCGCCCCAACCGCAAAAAAGTTGCAGAAACTGGTGGAAATGCGGAATTGCGGGATTGCGGGTTGGGTGGTTGCCGCAGGTTGCCGCAGGTTGCCACGAAGGCCGCGGAGGCTGCCGGGCTACGGGTTGGGGCCACGAAGGCTGCGGAGGCTGCCGGGCTACGGGTTGGGGCCACGAGGGCTGCGGAGCGGGGGCTGCACTCCCGCTAAATGAGATTACGGTTGGTCGACGCGCTTCCAAAGGTTCATGAATTCTTAATATTCTCTTATACTCTTATTAGATATTACCTGTCAGAATCAATCATGAAAGCCAGGCACACAATTCGGTTTAGCTTCGATTAAAGGCAACCAGTATGAACTATACAATTCTCATTTGCGACGACGACAAGGATATCCTGGCGGTACTAGAAACATACCTGACTCAAGAAGGCTATCAGGTTGAGCGTGCAGAAAACGGACTACAGGCAGTTGAGCGTATCCAGGCAATCAGGCCTGAACTGACCGGCTACTCTGACTACGAAGAGCTTGCTGTAATCGAACAGGACGTCGCATCCAAGCAGGATGTTCGCGTCCAGCAACCAGCGTATCCCTCTGAAACTGCAGCTACTCCGATACACCTCGTCATACTTGACATCATGATGCCGGTACTCGATGGTATTCAAGCAGCTGTCAGAATTCGCCAGACCAGCAATGTGCCAATCATATTCTTAAGCGCCAAGGCAGAAGATACTGACCGGATCCTTGGCCTCAACATGGGTGGAGATGACTACATAACCAAACCTTTCAACCCCCTCGAACTGCTTGCCAGAGTCAAGGCAGCTCTGCGCCGTTATGCACGCTTGGGAGGCATGCAGCCAGGCAGCGACCAGCCAGCAGACCATGCCGAGCAACCAGCCAGTGCGAACACTTATCAAACCGGTGACCTGGTGTTAAACGATGACCTGAAGCGAGTCACTTTAGACGACCAGGAGGTCACTCTGACCGCCCTCGAATACAACATCTTGCGACTTCTGATGACAAACATGGAGCGAGTGTTCACGTCAACCCAAATATATGAAACCGTCTGGGATGAGCCAGCATTCCAGGTTCCGAAAACCGTCTCAGTTCACATCAGGCACATCCGTGAAAAGATCGAAATCAATCCCAAAGAACCACAATATCTAAAGGTTATCTATGGACTCGGCTATAAGGTGGTGAAGCTCTCATGAGCAAACTTTTATCAAGCAGATTCATACAGTCACGCATAACTACAATTGTATCCCTGGTGGTTGGATACCTCGCCAGCGTATCAGTGGTGCAGCAGATAAGCTGGGGTTTCTACCAGTATGTACAAAACCACTTCTGGCTTCCATATGGCTGGCTACCGCTATCACTCCTACTGTTGATGGCTGCAATACTGGTATTCGCAGCAAGCATACGCGCAGCTGACGCTGCGACAAGCCAGCGCCTGCAAACCGTCGATACCCCTACCCTGGCAATCATCACACTCTCCTTTGTCTTGTTGAGCTTCAGCATCGACAGGCAAGGCGGCCTCTCTTTCTACTGGTCACCTGTCCTGATGCTGTTTACAATGGTGACATACCTCGCCTTCATGCTAACCTTCGCTGCCCTTGTCTTGCAGCTCCGAGACCGTCATTTGCGCACCTCTGCCTATGTAATACAGTACCTACGCGTCTTCCCCATGAACTCCCTGCCAGGCGCGTTAATGGCAGCAGTTGTAATCGGAAACCTGGCTCTTCTATTGATATTCAATCCGGGACTCTCGAACCGTGTCGACCAAAGCATCATGCTGCAGTTGCTTTCAGCAATAACCGTGCTTGCAATGAGTTTATTCTGCAGTCATACACTCTCACTTGAAGAGCAGTACGAAAGAGCACATGTGGATAAGATCCAGGCTGAGCGCTTCAAAACAGAGCTGATAACGAATGTCTCGCATGATATTCGTACACCGTTGACATCGATAATCAACTACATCGGGCTTATCAAAGCGCTGTCGATTGAAGACGCAACATTAAATGAGTATGTCGAAGTGCTTGATAACAAGTCCAATCGCTTAAAAGTATTGATTGACGACCTGATGGAAGCATCAAAGGCGAGCACCGGGAACATCAGCGTGAACCTCGAAGAGATTGACCTGACTGAGATTGTCGGTCAGATCGCTGGTGAGTTTGATGAGCGGCTGGAGGAGCGTAGTCTTACTCTTGTGCTCAATCAACCTGAGCATCATATTGTCGTGCATGCAGACAGCCGACATCTTTGGCGGGTACTGGAGAACCTGTTTGGCAATATCGTTAAATATGCTCTTCCGGGCACCAGGGTCTTTGCAGAGATCACCTTGCATGACAGCAGTCTGCTTTCTTCGTCAACAGCAGCGCTATGCCCCGTGCTTATTCTCAGAAACACCTCAGAGACACCGCTTGAGTTGTCAGGAGATGCTCTGACAGACCAATTCATCCAAGGTGATCGATCGCGCCAGACAGAAGGCAGCGGACTGGGTCTCTACATTGCCAAGTCCCTGATGGACATGATGGAAGGTTCGCTAACAGTGCGAACCTATGGCGACTTATTTGAGGTTGTGCTTGCATTCAACAGGTGGAGAGCCTGACAACCTGCCTTGGTACTACTAAATAGCTCGGTAATCAACCAAAGACAAGCCTACCGCTCCTCATCCCCAAGCCCCCTGAAGCTCCGTATAAGCTACCAGTTGGCGGCTTTCGAGAGCAAGTATGCTACAGGAAACACACGGTAGATCTTATCCATAAAAAAATTAAGATTAATGAGAATTCTTCTTGACGGGTATATCGACAACCGATATAGTACTATATCGACGAGCGATATAACGAAGTACGTTATAAAGTGTTCCGATGTAGTTTTTTTGTGTGCTCTTCGGATGGCATGGGGATATCGCGCGAATCTATCCTGCAGTCAAAGAGTCGAGCGAACATGAAGTAAGAAACATATGTCTGTGAAAATCTGAGGAGGTGAGACTGATGCAGAATATCGCACTGACAGAAGCTGTCTACTATGTCTTGCTGTCGCTACATGATCCGCTGCACGGGTACGGAATCATGCAGAAGGTCGAGGGCATGTCGAACGGTCGGGTTAGTCTGGCTGCAGGGACACTCTACGGAGCTTTGAGCTCGATGGTTGAGAAGAGGTGGATTACCGCTGTGCCAGGCGAGCAAAGCAGCCGGAAGAAAGAATATGTGATCACAAGCCTTGGCAAGCAGGTTGTGATGAATGAGTTGGACAGGTTAAGAGAACTGGTTAAAAACGGCGAGTCGATTGCTGAGGAGGCATAATCATGCGAAGAAGAATGTATAAAGTCTTTGCTATGTGGAACTTTGATAAAGAAGAACAATGGCTAAATGAAATGGCCGCTCAGGGTCTATCTCTGGTAAACGTCGCCCCCTTCCGATATGACTTTGAAGAAACCGACATGGGAGCTTATCAGGTTAGACTTGAAATGCTGGCGGATCTGCCATCAAACCCCAAGAGCCAGAATTACATTCGCTTCCTGGAAGAAACCGGTGTTGAGCATATTGGTACTATATTTCGCTGGGTATACTTTCGTAAAGGAACCGAAGAAGCACCTTTCGATCTCTTCTCGGATATCGAGTCGCGAATTGCGCATTTGAACCGAATGCTTGTGATTCCTTTGGTACTGGGCATCAGTAACGTTACCAGTGCTTTTTCCTGGATAGAGCGTTATCATCGCTACGGTTACAGGATCAGTGAGCTTTGGGTCATAATAGCTATTCTGACTACAGCACTCATGTTGCTTTATGGCTTCATTCGTATTTGGCATAAGAAGCGCCAACTGCAAAAAGAGAGGGTTCTACACGAGTAATCGCAGGATCACGTCGTGGAACCTGCGCTCACAAGGTGAGGCGGGCAGCGGCTCGAAAGCGAACTGCGACCCGCAAGGCAAGTCGCGACCCGCACCACAATACATATAGCTACCAGCAAAAACGCTCTATTCATGCTGGTAGCTACTTGCTTGTCAGTTCTATGAATAATTACCAGAAAAAACCCAGAGTGCCTGAAGTCATACTGCACAGCGCATTATCTATTTCAAACCGGGTTTTCGTCTGTTTGCCTGTAGCAGGTATTGCCTGACTTCAATTCGGCTTACAATCAAACGCAATGAGGTGTTATAGGCTCGCAGTTCTACAATCGAAAAAACAAAAGAGGAGGTAACTATGCCGAGGTTAAGCAAGAAAGACAATTTCATGCGTTTGGCCAACAGGGAGGTTCCAGAGTATATCCCGACATATAGTCTATTCTGGGGCTCTTATCGGCCGCCCATCTTGAGGGGCACGATCAATGAAGATGGATCCGGAAAAGACATCTTCGGAGTCGAGAGAGTTATTGATAGTGCAGGTATCCTGCCAGCAATGCCGAAGACTCACGATTTCATTTTGGACGACATCACCAAATGGCGTGATGTTATCAAAACACCAGTCCTTGACCAGGACGATTCGGTCTGGATTGACATGGCAAAAGAAGCTTGGAGGGCTCAAGACCCTAACGTCCCCTTCGGTGTTGGAGCCAGCAACTCCTACTTCCAGCCACTGGTAGCTTTCATGGGCTTCACTGAGGGACTGTCAGCCTGCTTCGAAGAGCCGGAAGAAGTCAAAGCTCTGATGGAGTACCTGAGCGACTTTGCTGTTGGATATGCCAAGAAGATGATTAAGTTCTTCGAGCCGGACTTTGGCTTCCTGGCTGACGATATCGCTCACGAGCGCAATCCATTCCTATCGCTAGAGATGTTCCAGGATCTGATTGCTCCATATTGGCGTCGCTACTACGCAGTGTACCTTGACGCCGGACTGCCGGTTGGTCATCACAACTGTGGACACTTTGAGCTATATCTAGACGACCTGGTAGACATGGGTGTCAGTTTCTGGGATCCGGTACAGAGTTCAAATGATTATGCCGAGATCAAAGCAAGATTCGGCACAGATCTAGCCATGTGTGCAAGCCCTGAAGGTCGTTTCTGGAATGATGACACTCCCGAAGAGCAGATTCGCACAGAGTTCCGTGACTTCATCAATCTTTTGGCTCCAGGTGGCGGCTATGCAGCCTTTGACGGACTGTATGCTGACCCGATGCCAGGTGCCAGCGAAGCTCAGATCAATCGCAACATCTGGATGCGCGAAGAATTCGATGCTCTGAAGTTCAGCTTCTACGAGTAAGGAGACCATGATGCCAAGGTTAAGCAAGAGGGAGAACTTCCTGCGCCTGATCAATAAAGAGGTGCCGGAATACATACCGACTTTCAACCTGTTTTGGGGAAGCGCCAGACCGCCGTTCATGCGCGGAACCAGTAATCCCGACGGTAGCGGAACCGATCTCTTCGGAGTCGAGAGGGTAATTGACAGCGGCGGAATCAACCCGGCTATGCCTAAGACCCACGACTTCATCTTAGATGACATCACCAAGTGGCGCGATGTCATTAAGATTCCAGATTTTTCACATATCGACCAATCAGCCTGGATGGATATGGCAAAACAATCTATCAGAAACCATGATCCAGAGAACCCCTACGGCGGAGGTACCAGCACCGGTTTCTTCCAGCCTTTGGTCGCCTTCATGGGCTTCACAGAAGGTCTAATCGCCTGCCATGAAGAACCTGAAGAGGTAAAGGCTCTTATGGAGTATCTCTGTGATTTCTCAGTAGATAACGCAAAGAAACTGGTTCAGTACTACAAACCTGAATACGGATCGATGGGAGACGATATCGCTCACGAGCGCAATCCATTCCTTTCGCTGTCGATGTTCCAAGAACTGATTGCTCCATACTGGCGTCGCTACTATGAGGTATTTGTCGATGCTGGCCTACCAGTCGGTCACCACAACTGCGGCCACTTTGAAGAGTACCTGGACGACCTGGTAGACATGGGTGTCAGTTTCTGGGATCCGGTACAGTCATCCAATGACGAAGATGCCATCAAGGCTAAGTACGGCAATAATCTGGCTCTTTGCGCAGGCCCCGAGATGCGTTTCTGGGATGAGAACACAACCGAAGAACAGGCAAGAACGGAAGTACGCGAGTACTGCGATCGCCTGGCTCCAGGCGGCGGCTTTGCCATGATGGACTTCATCTACGCAGATGCGGCAGCTATGCCAGGGTTCACTGACTATGCAATCGTACAGCTGCAATGGGTTCGCGAAGAGTTCGATAGTCTGAAGTTCAAGTATTACGAGTAAGGGACCTTTAGACGACCACGTGCTTCCAGGCTGCCGAAAACGCCAATAGTCTGGAA
>WQXZ01000096.1 GCA_009781525.1 Coriobacteriia bacterium
CGACCCTTTATGGGGACACAGCCGGAGCTTTTGCTCCGTTCGGCAGCGTCTATAAGACGGATCTCTATGGAATGGCGCAGTGGCGCAACCAGCGTGACCACGTGATCCCAGCTGAGATTCTGGCGAAGCCTCCAACCGCAGAGCTCTATTCCGGGCAGCTTGACTCCGACACAATGCCACCATACGAGATTCTTGATCGTATACTCCGTTTGCATATCGAGGACAACATGGGGCTCGACCAGATTCTGGATATCATCATCAATACGCCCGGTGTCGATCCGATCGAGCCAGAGATAATCGGCGAAGTGCTACGACAGGTCAATCGCTCCGAGTTTAAGCGCAGGCAGGGGCCGATATCGCCAAGTATCGGGTCGGTGAACATGAATACCAGCAGAGCATGGCCGATCACAAACGGTTTCGTTGACCGCAGTCGGGGACTCTCCAGCTTCAATCAGTCGTCTGACCTGATGAATCGCCTACGCGACTGGAAGCGCCCAGACGACTGGGGATTCCTGTCCAACTGACAACGACCCGCCTGATGTAGCCACCCAAATCAAACAGACGCTCAGCACTCAACAATGCAGCCAGAGTATCGTGCCCCAAAACACACCAGCGCCAAAGCACTGCGCTCATCGCTGATACTACTGCTGACTGCCTTTATCTGGGGAATCGCCTTCGTTGCCCAGCGAGTCGGCATGAATTACATCGGCCCCTTTTTGTTTGCATCGCTCAGATTCATTCTCGGAGCATTATTTCTCGTGCTAGTGCTGATACTGTGGAGAAAACCTCGTGACGGCGGTCAGACGACCACCGATAATGCGTCGGAGAGACTCGGTGACACGAGCATCAAGCAGCTGATCAAACCTGGCGTGATCTGTGGTTGCTTTCTATTCATGGGCGCAGTACTGCAGCAGGTCGGGCTGGTGTATACCGGTGCTGCCAAGGCTGGCTTCCTGACAGCGCTCTACATTGTCTTAGTTCCGGTACTTGGAATGCTTCTACGCCATCGCACCCACTGGAATACTTGGGTAGGAGTGGCGCTAGCAGTAGTAGGGCTCTACTGTCTTTCAATCACTGAGACAATGAGCATTCAGCCTGGGGATATTGTCGTAATCTGCGGAGCCTTTTTCTGGGCAGGACATATTTTGTCTGTCGATCGCTTTGTCGGTGATATCAATCAGCGCGATGTACTGAGATTCTGTGTTGTGCAATTCTTCTTTGCAGGATGTGTTGCCCTGGTGCTGTCTTTTGTACTGGATCGTTTTTTCGTAGTCAACGTCTTTGATCTTGCTGCGTTGAAATCTGCCGCAATACCGATTCTTTATGCAGGAGTGATGTCAACGGGTGTTGCTTTTACCTTTCAAGCCATCGGACAGCAGGGACTACCTGCCTCAGCCGCTGCCATCATCATGAGTCTAGAGGCTGTCTTCAGCGTACTGGGTGGAATGGTTATACTGTCCGAAATATTAACCGGTAGGGAAGCGTTCGGTTGCGTGCTGATGTTTGTTGCAGTAATTATCGCTCAGTTGCCCGGTAAAGCGGTATGAATCCTCCGATACCCTTGCTTGAACCTTCCAATGTGCTAGCTTGAATCCTCCCATGCACTAGTATCAATCCTCCCATGCACTAGCATAATAGCTTTTGACAAAAATTTGCGCTTGGGATACAAGATAAGCCTTCTTTTTGTTCGTTTATGTTGCATATGCAACATAAACGTTGCAATTACCACATTTAATAGTTAGGTTATGTCCAATTTCCTAACTAAAAGACGATAATCTGTCGCCCAAGTGGAAATTTTGTGCTGGGCGATAAAGCTGGATGTTCTTCACACATCATTTGATAACCACTAAACAGGCCACCAGTAGCTGAGGCACATTAGTTCACAGCACATCACGCGAGTATGATGCCGCTTGCGTGATAAGACTGTTAGAATTGTTCCAAGAGCCATATTGGTCAGTTTCGCTTTTTGGTCTGTTGCTAATACGACTGACTGAGCTGCCTGGATTGGCTAACCTTATAAGCCAAAAGGAGCATTTTTTTGAGTAGTAAACTCCGCCGGCGGATGATAGCGGTCACCGGGGTTATTGTCATAGTAATAATAGTGGTGATGTTCATCTTGTCAAAGACCACAGGTGCGCGCTCGATCTCGGTCGCTGAAGCAGCCAGTGGTCAGTTTGCAGGTCAGCGCGTTCAAGTAACTGGATTGGTAGCAGACAACTCCTACACGCTCGATGCCGGTAACCTGGACTTTACCATCTACGACTCTGAAGACCCGACGACTACGCTTCAGGTTTCGTATCGCGGAGCGATGTCTGCAACCTTTGGTAATCAGGTCACCGCCATCTGCACGGGTACGATTACTGCGGAAGGCGTCCTGCAGTGCACTGAGCTTGTAACAAAATGCCCTTCGAAATATGAAGACTCTGGTGAGGCTCTATCAGTATCACAACTGTTCGAATACGGTGACTCGATTGTCGATGTTTCTGTAAAGGTGACCGGGATCGTAAAGGCAAACAGTACTTCGTCATCTGCCGATTCTACCAGTCTGATCTTGCTCGACCCCATTACATCAACCGAGTTACCAGTGGTTTTCTTTGGCGAACCACCAGGTGTAGCGATCGATGGAGCACAGCTAACGATTACCGGGTCATTTAATGCTGATGGCACTTTTCATGCTACTGACATTGTCATTGGAAACTAAATGAACCTATCAAGTCTTGGTATCCTGCTGCTTTATCTGGCTGTCGCTTCATGCCTGCTGTCACTGCCACTGTTATTAGTCAACCTGAAGCCAGGTAACAAGGCAAAACAGAAAAAACTACCAAGCCGCAATACCAGATTCGGCCACTATGCCCTTTTCATAACTACCGCTACACTAACGCTTAGTGTTGCGCTTCTGGTTTTCTGCTTTCTCAGCGAAAATAACACTATTGCCTATGTTGCCCAGTACCGCGCTCGCTCTGATTCACCGCTGCAATGGCTCTATTTGCTCAGTGGGCTTTGGGGGGGCCGCAGTGGATCGCTGCTTTTCTGGGCGTGGCTGATCTCGATTATTAACCTGCTGATAGCTGCAAAGAACATTCGACACCTGGATGCGCTGGACAATGCTGCGCTTGCTGTCAGTCAACTGGTACTGCTGGCTTTTCTGGCAATGCTGGTCTTCAGCTCATCCAACATGCCCTTCACTCCGACTCCCGCAGCCTTCATGGACAGCCAGGGCAATCTGATCAATCAGGCAGCAAACTGGGGAATGAACCCGCTTCTGGAGCACTGGGCAATGGTTTTGCATCCGCCAATGCTTTTCGTCGGATACGCCGGTATGACGATTCCCTTTGCATACGCAATCGCATCTTTGATTGTTGATGACAAGCTTCATATTTGGGTGGATAAGTGCCATCGCATCGCTGTAGTAGCCTGGCTTTTTCTTGGTGCGGGTATTGGACTCGGTGCGGTCTGGGCTTATGTTGTCTTAGGCTGGGGTGGATACTGGGGCTGGGATCCAGTTGAGAACGCCAGCCTGCTTTCCTGGTTGATCTCTGTTGCGATGATACACACCTTCACCATGAACCGGCAGCGTAACTCCAATTGGCGTTGGAGCGTGCTATGTGCCTGCCTGAATTTCTCCTGTGTGATATTAGGCACATTTATCACCCGCTCCGGAATCGTTCAAAGCGTGCATTCTTTTGAATCTGACCGTATTTCTTTGGTTCTCTTTGGTCTGCTGATTATCATGTCCCCGCTTGCTGGTGCTGCTGGTCTATTGTTGAGACGAAAAAGCCTTACTGTAGTCGAGAGCGCCGAAGAAGCCGATGAGCTCCTGACGAAAGACATGGCTTTCTTCTTTAACAATGCGATTATGGTAATAGTTACGGTACTGATAGCATACCTGACCCTGGCTCCCGCTTTACCAGCATTTCTACCTTTTGGTGGCAATTCTATTTCTGCAGATTTCTATAATGCTATTGCCAGACCACTGGGAGTCATTTATTGCATAGTAATGGCAGTCTGCCCACTGCTCAGTTGGCGAAGCTTTGACAAAAGGCGCTTCTGGCAACGAGCAAAGATTCCAACACTATTGGCTGCAATCATGTTCGTCGGTCTATCTGCCTTCTTTTTTGTCAAGCTACACCCGATGTATCTGGCAACGATCAAGTCTGGAGGCGACAACGCACAGCACCTTGTCGATGCAGGTCCGCGCTGGTACTACTTCGGACTGACCTTGCTCGGATTTGCTACCGCCAGTCTGCTTTGCTTTAACTCATTAATGATGCTGGTAAATTTGATAAAGACCTTGGCGGCAACCGAATCAAAAGGTGTTTTTGCAGTTGTAGCAAAGGCTCTCACGCAGCGAGCTTCTTCTTTCGGTGGCTTCTTATCACATCTGGGAATGGCAGTTATCTTAGTCGGTCTTATCGGATCATCCATGTATGTCTACGAGCAGGTCGATTACATCAGCTATCAGCATGAAACCGACACTACCAGTGAAGTCGAAGTCAGCGTATATACCCTACGTTACGTCGAATCAGATAGCCAACCTTCATCAGCAGGTAGATCAGTTAACTACAGTGTCACTCTTGATGTTTATCGGAATGGAAATCTGGTCGGTAGAATCACTCCCAGTATCGATATCGGAGCCAATGAAAGTAGCCGTAAGTTCAATGCAGCTGTTTTAAGCTCAGCAACTGAGGATCTTTTCGTAGTTTTTCAAGGCTTGAGTATGCGCGGTGAAATTGTGTTAGACGTCCGAGTAATCCCTCTAATCAACCATGTCTGGTTTGGCTTTGCCATTTTAATGACAGGAACTGCAGTAGCTACACTAGCTCAACGTCGACAGAGACATACTGTCGAGAGGGTAGACAGTGATGAGTCAGACACTGGCGATAAAAACTGATTCTTTGAGTAAAAGATTCGGGTCGGTGAGGGCGTTAGACTCAGTTAGTTTTGAGCTTCCCAGTGACTCGTTTCTATCAGTATTCGGGCCAAATGGCGCTGGTAAATCAACGCTACTCCGCATACTTGCAACCTTGGCTCGCCCCACTTCCGGAAGCGCGCAATTATTCGGCTTAAACCTGAAAGAGGATGCAGACAGCCTGCGTAGTCAGATAGGGGTTCTTTCACATCGCTCAATGCTGTTTCCCGATCTGACCGCCTATGAGAATCTGTTGTTCTTTGGCAGACTCTATGGGTTGGAATCACCTGAATACCGTGTTAATGAAATGCTTGATCTGGTTGAGATGACCGGCCGTAAGCATGACGCTGTTCGTGGTTTTTCTCGCGGTATGACCCAGCGGGTCGCTATTGCCCGTGCTTTGTTGCATGACCCCAGATTACTCTTGCTTGACGAGCCATACTCTGGGCTTGATCCTGGGGCGATTTCATTGCTGGACGAGTTGCTCGAACAGATCAGACCTGGTCGCACCTTTATTATGGTCAGCCATGATTTGGGGCACGGTTTTTCACTAGCCAGCCATATTATGGTTCTCTCGCGTGGACGTCTTGTAGCCTTTGAGTCGTGTCAGGGGCTAAATCAGCAGCAGTTCTACGACCTGTACCATCAAAGTATCGAGATTGGCAAGTGATGACAGTAGAGCCTGATCAAGACAAGCAGAAGCAAATCGCAAGCGCTGTCAAAGTCAAACGACCTTCGACAGCAAGTCAGTTCGTGACTTTGTTCGCCAGAGATATCCGTCAAGAGATGCGAACCAGAGAAATGCTATCCTCGATGGGTTTTTACGCCTTGCTGGTTCTGCTTGTACTCGGAGTTGCTCTGGCGCAGGCTGACTCGTCTTTTCAAATCACGTCAATCAGTGGCGGATTGCTCTGGGTAATGATCGTCTTCACCTCTTTACTCGGCTTGAACCGCTCTTTTACATCTGAGCGCGAAGATGGCGGGTTAGAGGGAGTCTTACTGGTTCCGCTTGATCGCTCAATCATCTTCCTGGCAAAAATGGCTGCAAACCTGGTCTTCTTACTTGTTGTTGAGATGATTGCCTGTCCACTTTTCTTCTTTTTCTTCATGTCGCAAAACGCAGCATCTGCCAGTATTGCACTGGTGGTGATGCCTTTGCTTATCGGTTCAATTGGCATTGCTGCTGTCGGCACACTGCTTGCTACAATAACCAGCGGTGCACGGGGCCGTGATGTTTTGTTGGCAATGCTTTTTATACCAGTGATATTTCCTTTGCTTTATGCTGTAGTGTCTGCAACATCTGTAACCATCGCCAATACTGAAGCCTTATCGTCGGCATTCATATCCAGCCTGGCAATGGCTGCAGGCTACGATGTGATTATGCTTTCTGTATCATGGTTGCTCTACGATTTTGTAATAACCGACTAGATAAGATAGCTATTGATCACGAGTCAGAAGGAAGCGGATACCACAGGTAATGCAGAATGCCACGCATATCTTAGAGTCAACACCTGGCGCTCCAGTCGTCACGAATAATCGCTTGAGTCTGCCAGCGCTTGTATTAGGCGCTCTACTGACAACCGCTGGATTCCTGATGGCTTTCTTCACTGCTCCGTTAGTCGCAGGCGCTAAGGTAGATACTCCTGCACTGATCGGCGGGCGCATGGTTACATCCAAGCTACTACTATCGCAAAAGATATTCTACTTTCACGTACCTGTAGCCCTTGTGAGTTTTATCGCGCTTGGTTTCGC
>WQXZ01000097.1 GCA_009781525.1 Coriobacteriia bacterium
CGATAGTTGTCTCGAAAAGTTTGCTGGATATCGCCGCAGTCGCTGCCTCAACAGCGCGATTTTCTCCCGATGATACCCCGATGCCCATCATTGCTGTGCCTGCATCCTTCATCACTGCACGGACATCGTTGAAGTCAAGATTAATCAGGCCAGGAATCGTAATCAGGTCGGTGATTCCCTGGGTGCCCTGGCGTAGGATGTCGTCGGCAATGCGAAAGGCATCAAGCATCGAGACCTTTTTGTCGACGATTTGCAGGAGGCGGTCGTTAGGAATCACAATCAAGGTATCAACTTTACTGGCAAGCAGAGAGATTCCATCTTCAGCCTGCTGACGGCGCTTGCGTCCTTCGAAGCTGAATGGTCGGGTGACAACTCCTACAGTCAGAGCGCCGATCTCGTCACGGGCGATCTCAGCCACGATCGGAGCACCACCCGTGCCGGTACCACCGCCTTCACCGGCTGTGACAAAGACCATATCGGCACCGTTTAGAGCTTCGCGTATCTCAGCACGACTTTCTTCGGCTGCCTGGGCACCGATTTCAGGATTCGCGCCAGCACCAAGGCCTCTGGTCAGGTCTTCACCGATATGAACAGTTACATCAGCATCGCTCATCAGCAAAGCCTGACGGTCAGTGTTAATGGCAACGAACTCTACACCGCGAATGCCCGCTTCAACCATCCGATTAACTGCATTGGTACCCCCGCCGCCAACACCGACAACTTTTATAACAGCCAGATGGTCTCTCCCGGTCATGGTAAGTTCAGGCATAAACCCTCCCAAATGTAAGGTGAAACAGTGCATGTGACTTTGTAAGCACTGATTGTATTACCTTTGAATGTTAACACAGCACAAATAATCGAGCCAGCCAAATCTAGCACAAATGTCTGGGATGTATTGAGTTACTTACTCGGTACAGTCTTTCACAACTACCTTTTATACCGATACAGATAATTTGATAGTGTTATGTAGCATATTGCCTGTTTCACGTGACAGATTATGTTCATCTGCACTCAACAAAGCCGTTCGCCGAGGAGAATGACAGCATGTTAGCGAACTATATTGCATTATAAATGGTAAAATTATCAGCAAATTGATACTGATACGTGACGAATAAAGAATTCAGTCTGAGTGTCTGTAGGGGCGAGGCAGTAATTGTAGTGCAGGTCACCGTTTCCGCCGTATCGAATGTATATGTAGCTAAAGCAGATTGCTTTGGTTGTTTTCGTGCGCGATGGTAAAAGACTGCTTAGTAAGGGATGTGCAGAAATGAGAAATCAAAAGTCTTATCTGAATAAAGCCATCAGAATTCTGCTGGTTGGGGTAATAAGCTCAGGGTTGATGCTTAGCAGCCTGTTTTTAGAATTGCCAGACCGCGAAGCATATGCCGATGAGTACGGAGGCTACACGGTGACCGACTACCTTGATGGGGTCGGTACTACTATCTACGATTCGACTGATAAGGTCTATCTGGTAACAGGCGGTTCGAGTGGGTACCCGACAGATGGGGTGATTGTTATTAATAACACCACCCCAGGGGTAAAAACCGTACTTGTGCTACTCGACACCTATCGGCAGGGTCTAACCTCGCAAATACAGGTAGATGGCATTTCAAATGTAGTTGTATATCTGGTTGGAGATAACACTCTTCGATGTATTGGCAGCAGTAACCTACCAAATAGTCGCCAAGCTGGTATATATGTTGCTCCGAACGCTACGCTGACTATTGAAGGTCCAGGAAACCTAACATCAGTAGCTGGCATGCGCTCCGCTGGTATCGGTGGAATCTATAATGCAGGTGTTGCCTCTGGAACAAAGATCTTTAACGGATCAGGAACAATCAATGCACGCGGAGATGTAATAAGCCAAAACCGAACAGGGATCGACGAAGGTGGCGGAGCAGGTATCGGAGGTGGAAATAATGGTACCGGTGGAACCACGATTATCAACAGTGGCACTATCAATGCCTACGGCGGAAACGTAAACAACGCTGGTAGAGGGTCTGGTATCGGCGGTGGTGGAGGATCAGCAGGCGGTCCGCAGACCGGTGGCAATATTACAATTAACGGTGGTAACGTTACTGCTCGATCTTACGGCTCAAGCGCAGCAATTGGCGGTGGGTTTAACTCGAATGGTAACTCCGTAACCATAACTGGAGGAGTTGTAGACGCACGATCACAAAATGCAGGTACTGGAATCGGAGCAGGGGGGTCAAGCAATTGCGGCATAGTGAACATCAGTGGAGGCATTGTTACTGCTTACGGCTCTAATCTAGCAGCAGGGATAGGCAGCGGATTGGGTGTAAATGGTGGAACGATAAATATTACAGGTGGAATTGTCTATGCACGATGCCTGGCTACAGATTCTTCCGGTGTCGGTGGAGGCGGAGGAGGACGAGCAACTATCAACATCACCGGAGGGTCAGTATACTCAATAAACGCCACTGGAATGGTACGCATTAACTATGATCCCACCAATGGGGCAGTCAACGGTAACGCCCGTGTCTTCATGATCAAGGTGGAGCTGCGAGACAACACAGGTGCGCTGCTACCCTACACCAATCTTTCAATCAAAGTAACTGGAGTAACCACCTACGAGTACCATGCGCTTTCAAATCATGAAGGTGTCGCATACATGTGGCTACCGAATGGTACGTATGATTATGCTCTTTATAACCCTGATCTTGGAACCTACTACGATGGCACAATGGTAGTTAGCGTTCCTGCAAATACAGAGGAGTACGATCCCAATACAAATACTGCTACATATACGATTTCCAACGAGCATCCGCATTGGAGCATCAGCTCTGATCCTGATTTGTCTTCGACAGACAGAGGCTACGGTACTGCAGCCATATCATTGATGATAGACCATAGCAACCCTGGCTCTCACCCACTTAAGGCTATCGACAGCGTGATGTGGTACCGCGAAAGCCTGCAAAACCCCCAATATACTCGTGAGCAGTTCATGACTGGTTATGCTGCAGCTGCCAGCGGGAACAAGGGTGTTGGTGGATATGGCCAGGCGCTTGAACTGGTCGGTTACGGTCCCGACCCTTTCAATAATCAAGATTATCTCTTAAACCTTAACCGAAACGGGCGTTATTGGTTTCAGATAACCTATAAAGGTGCGAATACCGGATTGGATATCGTACATGTCACATATCTTGACATCGACAATGTCTACACACCGGTTGATGTCTACATACAGGAAAAGCTGTCTGGTTCAGGTGAGGTCATCACATCCTACACCAGGCTGGAGCAGGCTAATGATGCTCCATATGGAGTACCACTTGATATGGACGATCGCGTATTGGCGAATCCTCGCTTAGGTTATGACTACCTTACCTATGATCGCAATGAGAATATGCCTTCTCCATATTGGCGGATGATCGTATCCTCGCCATTCAGCTCTACACCAGTAACCGCTTCCTCAGCAGAGATGCCCCTGAATGCCACTTTCATGACAACACCTGATGACTTGGCGAGTAACGGTCTGTCTCGTTACTTCACTGTGCTCTATGATTTGAATCCAGATTATTGGACAGAACTCGAGGTCTACTTCGTCGCACCTGACGGATCTGCTCTGGATGTGCCCGAAGGTATGGGGCTCTCAAGCGCAACCATTATGGTTCCTTTGGACGCACCTATAAGCTCTCCGGCAACATCTAATAACTTCCTCGCCAATGGAGGCATGTTTGCTCCTCCGTATGACGACATTCACATGGCTACAGGCTGGTATATCGCCAACCAGAGCCATTCGGTTTCTGACCTTGGCTCAGGCAGTGATCCAGCAGTCTATTTTGCTCAGAATGACTTCACACAATTTGACCCGCAGCTGACCTTTGCCGATGTAGCAACCGGACAGCTGGTTGACGGAAAGAAACTCTTTATCGTTTTTTCCCAGCCTGACGGTAAGGTGCTCGAGAACTACTTCGACATCGGCAGCTTACTTGAAGACCAGGAAAACAAATTACAAGTCCGAGAGCCCAGCTTTTCGCTGATCGATGTAGCCGACCCCAGCTATATGAAGGTTGCACCAGATATAACAGGCAAAGTCTGCGTGGGATACGAGATCTTATCCCCAGATTATCAAACGGTACTGGTACCTTTTGTTCGCTACGAACTTCCCTCCGATATGCCCGGCGACACGCCACAGTCTGGACTTGTTGTAGCCGAGTACGCTGATGGTTATCAGCTGTTGCACGCCACATCGGTTGTTAACTTCTATTATGAGGATGCTGTCGGTGGTATTCCGCAAAGCGAGGTTGCCTATGTCGCTGTACGGTGGCGGGGCGAGCGCGATGGTGCGTATTACATCGTGCAGAACACCTTGCAGATTGCCGTACGCGTTGGCTATGACTACGTTGTTACCAATGATGATAGTCTCACTGGCGACCTGCTGCACAGAATCGATGCTGAGGATGCAGTAAGTGGCGTTCCCTGCTGGATATTCGACCAAAGCAAGGTCGGTAATGATGCGCTGGTGGTTACTCATGCCGATACTCCCGGGCAGATCATCAACGTCCTCTTCTACTATAACTACTCAACTGGTGGGCAATCGCCCGATCGCGATCAGTTTGTAACCGAGCTCTATCTGTTGGCTTCCAATGCTTCTGCACTGGCACAGCCAACCACAAGCTCCTGCCTGATGGGGGCCTTATACGAGAAAACCGCTCCGACGATCCCAGGATACATAGCAGTCGGCTGGTACCGCGATACTTATGATGGAAGCCAAACCTACACACCTGGTGTCACTGCGTCCTTTACCCGAGACGCCTATGCTCCAGACAGTGAGGTCGTCAGTTTCATATATGTACCAGCAGCAGGGGTAACTGTTAAGTCAACCGCAAATTCTTGGCTCGATAGCGACCTCTCATATTTTGACGAGTACCAGATCGTAGGCAAAGACGGTGAGGTTGTCACGGTCGTCCCGAAAAACTTCGTCGGCTGGAACTTCATTAAAGCAGAGCTTAATGGTGTCGAGATTTTTGACCCCTACCAGATCACCTTGAATGTCAACCAGAGCCAAGAGTTGATTTTCTTCTACGAAGAGATTCAGGATATGGTGGCGATCACGGTTATCGGTAAGGCATACGACACTGCAGGCATCGAGCTCTACCGGCATACCAACCTGGTGCCGCGTAGCAGTCTGCCGTCTTCTAGTGCGATTATCGGAAGCGATGTCATTAATCTTGAGCCCAACTGGCTGCTGATTGCTGGTCAGACCGGTAAAATGGTAGTGATCCCCAACGACCATAAGACAGTTGAGTTCTACTACACTCCTGGATTTGCCAATATCACCATCAAAGGCATGGCTGCAACCGGACAGCTCTATAGTCACGTTCTTCGCCTGCCGGTATCAAGCACGTCTGTCGGACTCAATTACGGCATCGAGATCCTGGCAATACCAGGCTATGTTTTGGCCGCAGGTCAAAGCCAAAGTGTGATTCCCGATGGGGATAAAACCTTGGTCTTTAGCTATGATTCGTTAGAGACAACGGTAAGGGTAAGAATGGTCGACCCAAGTGGTGCTGATATTCAACCGAGTTTTGTTGTTGGTGCTGTTACCGGTAATCTGTTCACCTATACGGCTCCATTCATCACTGGTTGGTACCTGACCAGCCAATCTACGCTTGGTGTGGTGAACCCAGTTCTTGGCAATGGTCAAAGTGTACTGACCTTCGAGTATACACGCATCGATTCGCATGTCAGGATAATCTGTGTTGATGCTGACACTGATAGAGTCATCAGGATTTTCCCTGTTGAGAGCCCAGTGATCGGTACAGCTACAGTACCTTCACCTGACTTATCTGCAGAATACTATATCGCTCAGTCGGCTAATATCACCTACAACTACGACGGGAACAATCCCGTTGAGGTTTATGCGTACTATTCAAAAGAGCTGGTTGATATTCAGGTTCATAACGTTGACATTATTTATGGCCTTCACCTTGAAGATGGTTGTTATTCCATAACAGGCGTTCGTAAAGGTGAGCCTATCACAGTTGCGGTTCATGCTTTGGTGATTCCTGATGGCCATGTGCTAATTGGCTCTCCAACGCAAACTGTAATCGCTGATGATCATTCAGAGGTCATTTTCTACTTCCGCACCATCAGTAGTAATGAAGTACTTGTTTCTGCTATTGATGATGATACCGGTAATCTAATTGGGTTCTTCATTATCAGCGGTGCGATAGGCAGTGAGGTTCAAGTCGATGCTGCCAACTATCTTGGCTGGCAGTTAGCAGACTTTGAGCCTATGACCAAATCTGCAACTATCGGAACCGACATCGAGGTTGTCTTCAAGTATGTCAAAGATAGAGTCGCTATCAGCATTGAGGCCATCGATGATGTTTATGGCAATACCTTATTTGAGAATCATTTCGAGATCAGTAAGGGTAGCAGTTATACCGTCTATGCTCCTCATATTGATGACTATGTATTGCTCAGTAAGCCTATTGTGGCTTTCACAAACATAGCGGCGTCCGAGAAGATCGTCTTTGTCTACCGCCTGGCGGATGACTTCGTAAACGATAACTACGTGCTCATCACCATCCGTGGTGTCTCCCGCACCGCAGAGCTCTACAGCTATGTGCTGCGGGTAGCCAAGTCAGATGTACCTGTCACACTGGCCTACGGTACCGAGGTCTTCGCTGTACC
>WQXZ01000098.1 GCA_009781525.1 Coriobacteriia bacterium
CCTGATTGTTTGCATTGCTTCGTTGTAGCGATTCATTTCACCCCTATTCGTAGAATTGATTTACCTTACTATTTTACTGCAACTCCATGATTTTGGCTTGTAGACCAACGTTTTCACTGATCAGTCGCTCCAGGTCGTCGCGTGACTTCTGCACAACATCGGCAGCTGCTTTCGTGATAAAGCCTTCATTGTTCAGCTTATTCTGGAGGCGCTCGATTTCTTTTTTGCGAGCCTCGAACTCTTTAACCAAGCGCGTACGCTCTGCGTCAAAGTCAATCAGCCCCGCCAGAACAATGTGTATCTCAAGGCCGTCAGCTAGAACCATCACAGATTGCTCTGGCTTCACTACATCGATACCGATAGAAATATCCAGGTAGTTTGCCATCGCATTGAGCTGATTGGAGAGTTTATCCAGAATTATGACATCCTCAGCGGCGTTTTGCCCGGTCGCGTTGATGACTACCGGCAAAGCCGTTCGCGGGGATATCTGATAGCGTGCCCTGGTCGAGCGTAGCGCAGTTACCACTGCTATAAGCAGGTCGATTGAGCGCTCTGCTTGAGCGTCAGCGTAGATAGCCAGGTCTTCGGTCTTTGGCCAATCAGCAACAACAAGAGAGGGAATCTGGTCGCCATGCGGTAGTCGAAGCCAAATATCCTCGGTAATAAACGGCATGCTGGGGTGTAACAGACGCAGTGCAATGTCGAGTACATAGACCAGATTCTTCTGTGTTGAACGACGAGTGGCTGGGTCTGCGAGCTGCGATTTTGCGAACTCGATGTACCAGTCGCAGAATTCGTTCCAGAAAAAACTATAGAGCGCCCTGGATTGCGCACCGAACTCAAAATGGTTCTGCTCATCGTTTAAGAACTCTGTCAGTGTCGCCAGCTTTGAGAGTATATTACTGTCTGCAGCAGTTACCGGTTCCGGTATCACCCTGTCTCCATCATTGTCAAAATCATCCAGGTTCATGAAAACAAATCGGGAAGCATTGAATATTTTAGTGGTGAAATTGCGATACACATCCAGTTTGTCTTGATCGAATTTAATGTCTTGGATGCCTGTAACCTGAGCTGCAAGCCCGAAGCGCATGACATCAGCACCAAACAGATCAATCAGGTCTGTAGGATCAACTCCGTTTCCGCGGGACTTGCTCATGATGTTACCGAAGCGATCCAGTACTGTCGGGTGCAAAAACACGTCAGTGAATGGCACTGTATTGTCAAGGAAGTACATTGAGCTCATAATCATCCTGGCAACCCAGAGAAAAATGATATCGCGAGCAGTAGAGAGAACCTGAGTCGGATAATTTCTGCTAAGCTCTTCCATTGCGTTCGGATCATCAGGCCAACCCACTGTGGCAAAGGGCCATAGCTGCGAACTGAACCAGGTGTCTAAAACATCCTCGTCTTGCCTGACGGTAGCCCCGCAAGCAGGGCAGATCTCGATATCTTGCTCAGAAGCATCAACCCAGCCGCAGTCGTCACAATAAAAAACAGGGATACGATGCCCCCACCAAAGCTGACGAGAGATGCACCAGTCACGGATGTTATCCATCCAATGGAAGTAGACCTTCTGCCAGCGCGCTGGGTGAAAACTGATTCTTCCATCTTTTGCAGCTTCGATTGCTGGAGCAGCCAGCTGCTGCATTGATACAAACCACTGCTCTGATGCCCATGGCTCGATAATGGTGTCGCAGCGATAACAGCAACCAACAGAATGACTGTACTCGTCGATATGATCTATCAGACCGAGGTCCTCCAAGGCAGCAACCACTGCTTCGCGGGCGTCGTCACGTGATAAGCCAGCAAACCTACCACCAGTTTCATTAACGACAGCCTCGGGAGTAAAAATGTTTATCTGCTCAAGATTATGCTTTTGCCCTAGCTCGAAGTCGTTAGGATCATGTGCTGGCGTTACCTTTACAGCCCCTGTACCGAACTCGCTGTCAACAAATTCGTCAGCGACAATCGGAACGATGCGGTCGGTCAGGGGTAGCCGCACCTGTGCGCCGGCTTTCAGTAAGGCACTGTAGCGCGGATCATCCGGATTCACAGCAACACCGCTGTCCCCTAGCATTGTCTCAGGGCGGGTCGTTGCAACCACAACGTATGAGATATTATCCACAGGCTCTAACAGCGGATAGCGGATGTACCAGAGGTGGGTGTCCCGGTCGATATGATTGACCTCGTCGTCAGCCAGTGCTGTAGTACAGCGAGGGCACCAGTTAATGATGCGCAGTCCGCGATAGACCAAGCCGGCGTGGTACCAGTCTACAAAGACCTTGCGGATGGCGCGGTTGTATCCCTCGTCCATCGTGAACTGCTCGGCTTCGTAGTCGCAGCTGCAGCCCATCAACTTGAGTTGCTCGATAATCGTTCTGCCGTACAGCTCACGCCATTCCCAACAAGCCTCGACAAACGCCTCGCGTCCAAGGTCGAAACGGGTCAAGCCCTCACTGGCCAGCTTTGCTTCGACGCGGTTCTGCGTGGCAATGCCTGCGTGGTCGGTGCCAGTGATCCAGCGGGTCGGACGCTTTTGCATGCGCGCCTTGCGTATTTGCATATCCTGCAAAGAATTATTTAAAGCGTGACCCATATGCAGCAAGCCGGTTACGTTGGGCGGAGGAATGACAATTGTAAAAGGATCAAGAGACATGTCGGCATAACCTGCCGCATCTCGCCTGAAGTATCCTGCTTCTAACCATTTGGAGAAAAGCGCTCCTTCGATTGCTTTTGGGTCATAGGTCTTTGCATTTTCTGGTGTATCAGTCATCAGTAGCCCTTTTCTTTGTGGTTGCATAAATATATTAGCGTTGCCCCTGGTCATATGTTTGGCCAAGAGCTTTCGGCGGGCGATTATTTGCGGAGAAGTATATCAAAAGTATCAGTACTAATGCATAAGGTACGATCATCGCCAGGTCGAATACGGAGGCGTCCATGTCTAAAAGCAGCACTAGCTGGTAAGACGAAGCCCGGGCAAAACCGAATATCAGACAGGCAATTGTGGTTTGAGCGATCTTCCAGTTGCCGAATATCATTGCGGCAATAGCCAGGAATCCTGCACCGAAATATATCGACGGACTGACATTGGTGCTGATCGAATAGGCAAAGCACATACCACCAACACCGGCAAGCGCGCCAGAGACCATGATCGCGGATGTGCGCACCTTGGCAACCGAGATACCGGCAGCGTCTACCGCCTGAGGATTGTCGCCGCAGGCACGCAAATGCAGACCGTAGCGTGAGCGGTACAATACAAACCACGAGATCGCGACTATCCCAATCGCGATTATCTCAAAAGGATAGACGTTCGTGACAAAACCACCGATAACCGGAACGTTGGACAAGGCTGCTACCGTATAGCGGGGTGCGGTGCTCAGGAAAAACTTGTTTGAAGTCTCTGAGAAAAACGACGCGTTAACCTGTACGGTTAAAAATCCAGTCAGCGCCACAGCGGCAATATTCACCACTACCCCACTGATCACCTGGTTCGCTTTCAGGCGAATGCAGAGCAACGCGTGGATAAGTGCAAACATCGCTCCTCCGATGGTTGCAGCGAAAAAGCTTGCATAGAAGGCAACCGCAGACTCCATTGGCAGGTACTGGGTGATAATCTTGAAGCATAGCCCGCCAGTGAAAGCGCCAAAGCCAAGCAGCCCTTCCAACGCAAGGTTGGTTGTGCCAGAGCGTTCCGAGAAAATGCCGCCCACTGCGATGACCAAAAGAGGCAGGGCGTAAGACAGCCCATTTATGATGATCTGATTGATTATCACATCTAGCCACCCAGGTCGCGTTCGGAGGTTTTATCCAGAGTTTTCAGAGGCTCTACTGGCGGGGTGGAGGGCGTAGGTGCGGGTGCGGTGTCGTCAAGAGGCAGCTGGGGCGCTGGGGCACCGTCTCCGTCTTCACTCTCGTATTCGCCAGTCTCGAGCGCCTGGCTGCGTCGGTTGATCAGGTGGTTAAAGTATCCGCTCGAAGCGCTGAACAGCAGCACGATACCGATAAGCAGCGAGGCAA
This sequence comes from Coriobacteriia bacterium, assembly GCA_009781525.1. Classification (GTDB taxonomy): domain Bacteria; phylum Actinomycetota; class Coriobacteriia; order Coriobacteriales; family UBA8131; genus WQXZ01. The sequence continues at coordinate 4,018 of WQXZ01000098.1, forward strand.
TGTAAGTACTGATTCCAGACGTTGAGCTCATATAAATACTGCCGTAGTCAAAGCTGGTGATAAGCATCGATGAAAGCAGGCACGCCAGCGGATCCGAGTTAGCCAGCATTGCCACAGCAATCGAGTCAAAGCCGACCCGAGTCAGCTCGTTCGGCATGATGCTGTTGAAGTATCCAAGATAAAAGGTGACCCCAGCCAATCCAGCGGCTGCTCCCGACAGCGCCATCGCAAGCATGATGGTGCGATTGGCGGATATGCCTGCATATTCAGCCGCACGACGGTTCAAGCCGACAGCGCGAATCTCAAAGCCCAGACTGGTTCGGTTGATAATGATATAGAAAGCCACCGCACAAAGCACCGCCAGCAAAAAGCAAAGCGGTATTCGGGTCTGTACCCCACCAACCTGCACATTCGTCAGAGTCAATCGCGATTCTGCCGACACAACAACAGACTGACGCGAAACCGGATCTATGTAGAACCGCTTAACGAAATAGCTGACCACATACTGCACGATATAGTTGAGCATTATTGTGGAGACAACCTCGTGTATGTTAAAGCGAACCTTCAGCCATCCGACAGCGATTGCCAGCGCCGCTCCTGCGAAAACGCCTACCAACAGTACCAGTGGCTTGGCAGCAACTGCCCCAAGGGAGCTGTACCCGACAAAGACAGTCGCAAGAAAGCCAGACAGCAGCATCTGGCCAGATATACCGATGTTGAACAGTCCCGCCTTGAAGGCAATAGAAACAGCAATCGCTGCGAAAAGCATCGGCGTCATGGCATCAAGAAAGCCCATAAAGTCGGTCAACATGCTTTTGCCACCTGCGTATCTGGGTTTTGGTAGCATTCCCGAACCTTGTAGCAACGAAGCAAAAACCGTTAGTGGGTTTTTGCCGATGATGATGATAATCAAGCTGATTGCCAGCAACGAAAGCAGTACCGCAAGACCTGCAATCACCATCGGTCTGGTGCGTTGATTATCAAGTATCCTGAACAGCAGGCTGTCATTTTGAGAGCGACTCCTGGAGGTGGTATTTGCCGTGGTCGATGGGCTAGTCAAAGCGAACCCCCATCATATATTCACCCAGCTCCTCCAAAGTAACATCCTGCGCAGGGCTGACTTTCGTGATTCTGCCGTTGTAGATCACCCCGATAGTGTCAGCCACTGCCATGACTTCATCCAAGTCGAGCGAGATCAACAGAATGGCTTTGCCTTTATCCCGCTCATCGACAATGCGCTGGCGAATCGCCAGTGTCGCGCCGATGTCAAGCCCGCGTGTGGGCTGTACGAAAATCACCAGGTCAGCATCTGCGTCGATTTCGCGTGCTACCAACAGCTTCTGTTGGTTTCCGCCGCTCATCGAGCGAACCACTGTTGAAGAACCTTGAGCGCAGCGTATGTCATAACGAACAATAATATCGTCGGCATGACTTATGCTGGCTAATGGCTGCAGAAAAGCACCTGTAGCGTAAGGTTCCTGGTAATGTGTTTTGGCGATCAGATTCTCAGCGATATTCATGTCAAGCAGCAAACCAACATCCTGACGGTCTTCAGGAATATAAGCAAGACCTTGCTCGGTGCGCATCCGTACACTGGCTGACGACATATCATTGCCGTTAATGTGAACTTCTCCACTGTGAGATAAAAGGCCTGCCAGAGCGTCGGCAAGTTCCATTTGGCCGTTGCCGGCAACTCCCGCCAGAGCAAACACCTCGCCGGCATGCACGCTAAAGCTGACAGCATCGAGCCTCAAGATATTTGCAGAGTCTTTTACCGACAGACCGCTCACCTCCAGCACAGGCCGATTGAAGCTGGCTGGCTCTTTTTCAATTGCCATCGACAGCTCGCGGCCGACCATCAGGTTCGCCATCATCTGGGTGGATGTAGTCGCGACATCATAAACGCCGATCAACTTGCCATGATTCATGATCGCGCAGCGCTCGGCAACCTGCTTGATCTCGTCGAGCTTGTGCGTGATCAGAATAATGGTCTTGCCCGCATCGTGCAGGCGCACGATGATTTCAAGCAACCGCTCGATTTCTTGCGGAGTCAGCATCGCTGTCGGTTCGTCGAAAATCAGTATCTCAGCATCGCGATAAAGCATCTTGAGAATCTCAACGCGTTGCTGTGAAGAGACATTCAGGTCTTCGATAATGTCGGTCGCGCTCAAGCCGAACCCGTATTGATCAATCAGGTTCTGGATATCTTCATTTGCCCGCCTGATATCAACCATGGGGATAAAACCGAGCACTTGCCTGATCGGCTCGTTACCAATGATGATGTTTTCTGTAACCGTGTAGTCGCTAATCAGCTTGAAGTGCTGATGGACCATGCCGATATCGAGCTCAACCGCTCGTGCTGGATTGGTGATCTGCTCGGCTTGACCACGAAGTATGATTTCACCTTCATCTGGTTGGTACATGCCAAAAAGAATGCTGGCAAGGGTTGATTTGCCAGCTCCATTTTCACCCAACAGGGCAAAAATCTCACCGCGATGGATCTTCAGGGTAACATCGTCGTTGGCGACAACCCCTGGGAAACGCTTGGTGATATTTCGCATTTCGATGATGGTTTCTTGAGACTGCATGATGCTATCTTGCTTGCCTTAGCGATTATGCTCCCGACCTGTCGATAACAGATCG
>WQXZ01000099.1 GCA_009781525.1 Coriobacteriia bacterium
AAAGCGCTTGCGGCTGTATGCTGCCATCAGGGGATATCCCAGGCTGGCGAGCTCTGATGTTGCTTTAAGCAGGGCGAGGTTGTGGGTGAATAGCTTGCCGAAACCTGGACCGGGGTCGATGCAGATGTTACTTGTGTTAACTCCGGCTGACTGTAGGAGTGATGCCTGCTCGAGCAGATAGGCGCTGACCTCGGTAACGACGTCGTCGTAGTGGGGGTTATCCTGCATACTTTTGGGCTCGCCCAGCATGTGCATGATCACGCAACCGACTCCAGTAGACGAGACGACCTGGCGCATGTTTTCATCGCGGAAACCGGAGACATCGTTAATGATTGCAGCACCTGCATCGATGCAGGCTTGAGCAACTTCGGCATGGCGGGTGTCGATAGAAACAACCACGTCTTCATCGCAGAGCCTTTGCACCACCGGTAGCACTCGCGCCAGCTCGACCTCCCAATAGACTTCATCGGATCCTGGTCTTGTTGATTCTCCGCCGACCTCGATGATATCTGCGCCTTCTTCGAGCATCCGATAGGCGCGTACCAGGGCATCCTCTGTCTCGTATGCTTCTCCCCCGTCCGAGAACGAGTCGGGAGTGACGTTGACGATACCGGTGATGATCGGTTCGCTTAGATCGAATGTGAATCTACTGCATTGCCAAATCATTTTTCTCCAGACATGTGTACACGAGTGTCAGTACCTTGGCTGTTACGTCGCTGCAGCTGCGATGCTTAGGCAGCTGCTGCTGCTACGCCTCCGCCTGGCTCAGGTGCCCAACCCCTATGTCACTGCGCTGTATGTTGCAGAGCGCAGGTCTAACCTTATGCCTTACCTTTTGCCAAGAATCAGCGAGAGCGCCTCTTCGCGAGTCTTTGCGGACACCCTGAATGAGCCACGTACTGCTGATGTTATGGTTTTCGAACCAGGTTTTTTAACTCCACGCATCGACATGCATAGATGCTCAGCTTCTATGACTACTATCACGCCATTCGGATCAAGCTGCTCAACCAGTGTGTCAGCGATCTGGGTAGTCAGGCGTTCCTGTACTTGAGGCCTGCGAGCGTAGAGGTCAACCAGGCGAGCCAGCTTTGATATGCCGCATACTCGCCCATCGGCTCCTGGCAGGTAGCCGACATGCGCTACCCCATGAAACGGTGCCAAGTGGTGTTCGCAAGTCGAATAAAGCGGAATATCCCTGACCAGTACCAGCTCATGATGGTTCTCGCCGAAACTCTGAGCAAATAAGTCAGAGGGATCTTGCTCCATGCCTGCAAATATCTCCTCGTACATCCGTGCTACTCTTGCTGGAGTGTCCAGTAATCCTTCACGGTTAATGTCCTCGCCGACACCTTCGAGTATCAGTCGAACACCCTGCTCAATCTTCGCATGATCCATTTAAAACCTCCAAAACTATTAAGAAGCTTTCCCGAAAAATGTATGATTGACAAGACGTTGATTACGTCTTAACCCTCACTGTTATTGTTTTCATTGGTGGATTTCTCACTTGCCTGATCTATCTCATCTATTGTCAGTGATCCCGAGGTGTAGGCGGTACCTGCGGGTTCTACATCGCTTTTATCGGTGCTGTCATATGGAGCGCTGATTCCAGAAAGCGGTTGCCCGCTTGGAGCTGAGGCTGGCGGTGCGACGGGCGACCCGCTTGGCGGCGCTGCTATCGGCAGCCCGCTTGGCGGCGCTGCTGTCGGCGGCACCGTTGATAGCGGCATTCCCGTCGGTGGCTTGCCTTCGAGGCACCCCGCGTAGGAATCCAGTTCTGACCTTTCAACGTCTAAATCATCCTGATCCTCGTCGCTCAGGTATAGCCTTACCACGTCTTCAAAATCAACCACACCATTCACTACATCACTTAAGGTTACTTCACGGTCTTCGTCTTCAATGCCTGCACCATCAGCGCTGTCTGCATCTGTGCTGTCTGCATCTGACTCAAGCTGGCTCTCCGGCATCTCAGCGGTTCTACCGACCGGAATCCATCTTGAGGATACATCACCGCGGTTTTCTCCCGAGTTTTCCCCCCGGCTGTTGGCTCTGCCTGTAAGGGCGCCTGAACCTCTGCCGTCTTCAGCAGCAGCTTTGGCGAGCTCTTCTTTCTCCTGCTCTGCTGCAGCAGCAAGCTGGGCAGCGGCTTCGCGCTCTTCGCGCTCGCGCAGCAATTGTGCCTCGGCTGCCTTGCGGGCATCTTCTAGCTCTTGTTTGCGCAGCTCAACAGCCTTCTTACGATTGATCTCGTCTTCTTCTAGCAAAAACTCCGACCATGTATTGTTCAGAAGAGCTTCCAGCGCCTCACTGTCAACCGTCTCACGAACAGTCAGGACATCGACCATCAGACGAATCTGCTCCTCTCGCTCGGTCAGTAGATTGCGAGCAACCTCATGGGCAGATTTGATTATGCGCGAGACTTCCTCATCTATACGTTTTGCGGTCTCATCGCTATAGTCTGGGCTTGAATTGTAGTCGCGCCCGAGAAATACCTCATGTTGAGCCTGGCCAAAGATCTGCAGGCCAAGCGTATCTGACATACCGTAGCGGGTGACCATCTGGCGAGCGATGTTGGTTGCGCGCTCCAGATCGTTGGATGCTCCAGTGGTAATGTCGTCGCAGAAGAGCTCTTCGGCGGTGCGACCTCCCATAAACACAGCTATGTCATCAAGCATCTCGTTGCGGCTTGATAGAAAGCGGTCTTCTTCAGGGAGCGTCAAAGTGTAGCCGAGCGCCTGCCCGCGCGAGATAATGGAGATCTTGTGAACCGGATCGGCGTTTTCAAGCAGGTGTGCGACCAGCGCGTGACCCGACTCATGAAAAGCCAGTGTCTTCTTCTCTTTCTCGGTCATAATGCGGCTTTTACGCTCAGGACCTGCTATTGCCCGCTCCATAGCTTCAGTCAGCTCGGTCATGGTAATCAACTTGCGCTTCCGCCGCGCAGTCAATAAAGCAGCCTCGTTCATCAGGTTTGCCAGATCGGCTCCGGTAAAACCAGGTGTCATACGTGCCAGGGTTTCCAGGTCAACACTATGAGCCAGAGGCTTGTCTTTGCTGTGGACCTTTAGAATCGCCTCGCGCCCTTTCAGATCAGGACGCATCACCGTGATCTGGCGATCAAAACGCCCCGGACGCAGCAAAGCCGGGTCAAGAATGTCGGGACGGTTTGTTGCAGCAATCAGTATCACGCTTTGGTGGTCTGCGAAGCCGTCCATCTCAACCAGCAGCTGATTCAGTGTCTGCTCGCGCTCGTCGTGGCCACCGCCCAGCCCTGCACCTCTTTGCCGACCCACTGCGTCGATCTCGTCTATGAAGATAATCGAAGGAGCTGCCTCTTTTGCCTGCTCAAACAGGTCACGAACACGCGAAGCTCCGACACCGACGAACATCTCAACAAAGTCTGAGCCAGAAATCGAGAAAAATGGAACCCCAGCTTCACCAGCAACCGCACGAGCCAACAGAGTTTTACCGGTTCCTGGCGGGCCTACCAATAGCACACCGCGGGGGATCTTTGCTCCAAAACTATGGTAGCGCTCCGGATCAGACAGAAAATCCCTGACCTCTTCAAGCTCTTCGACAACCTCGTCAATACCAGCGACATCAGAGAACTTGGTGGTCGGACGCTCTTCGTGTGCCTTGCGAGCACGACTTCGCCCGAACTGCATCTGGCGATTATTAGAGGCCTCGAGCCGGTTAAACATCATCCACCCGACAAATACCAAGCCACCGAGCAGCAGAATCGTCGGAATATACTGCAACAACAGATAATTACTGGCAGTACTGATCTTATACTTGATATTGGGATGAGCCGCCATCAACTCATTCAGCGAATCCGAGCCGACATAACGCGAAACGAACTTCACAGCGTTCGCAGGATCGGTCTCATCCTCTCGCAGGTATTCACCGGTTACCTTTGCGTCGTTTACCACATATGTCAGTTCAAGCACCCGCTCTTCGACCACAGCGTTGACGAACTCATTCGTCGTCAACTCATCTGGTTGTGGGCGATTGAACAGGCTGTTTCCCATCACATAGAAGAGAACAAACATACCGAAAAAAATCGCAATCGTGAATAAAGCGAATTGATTTCTATTGGTAGGTCTACGCACTTACAACCCTTTCAGCCACGCTCGAACAAACAGGCCAGGCAACCCATGAATTATTTAGCACCAGACAAAACATCATATATCCAACATCACACATATATCTTCGGATCAAGTACGCCAACATAGGGCAGATTGCGATAACGCTCAGCATAGTCAAGGCCGTAGCCAACCAAAAAAGCATCCGGACAAAGCAGCCCGACATACTTACAGTCAACAGGAACTTCCTGCTTGCCCTCTTTCAGCAGCAGTGTGGCAATCTCAAGCGACTGGGGATTTCGACTACGCAGATACTTGCGCAGATAAGTAAGGGTCAGACCGCTGTCCAGGATATCCTCGACCAATAGAACATGGTAATTCTCAACCAAACCCTCAAGGTCTTTGTTTATGCGTACAACCCCGGAATGCTTAGCCTCAGCACCATAGCTCGATACTGCCATAAAATCCACCTCGACATCGCCCTCAATGCAGCGAATCAAGTCAGCCATAAATACAAATGACCCTTTAAGAATGGCAACCAAAAGCAGCTTCTTACCTTTATAGTCAGCGCTGATCCGCGCACCCATCTCGCGCACAGCGGCAGCGATCTCATCTTCCGTAAACAGAATCTCGACGATATCTGAATGCATTCAAATCCTTCCTAACCATTACTGGAATGAAACATTATACTCGACAGCCGCAAACTTTCAGGTCTGGCCTTGAATCTGTCATCTGCCTGAATTCCTACTATCCAGACAATCTCTCCGCCTGCTGTCAGCTTCAGCAGCCTTTTTCGCTGCTCTCTGGCAATCTTCCGATCAATCAGCAAATCCGACACCAGCTTACTCGACCCATTCATTCCAAGTGGATAAAACCTCTCTCCAGCCTGCAGAAAACTAATTTCTATCGGTGCGCCATACTGCTCAAGAATATCCGTATCGACAATCAGATGATTCAAGCTGGCGTTACTTTTCGCATATCCAACCGGGTCGTCCCGGAACAGGTCAGCCTCAAGCTCCTTCAGTGCAAGCATACCCAGCGGGGTACCCCCACTGCCTCCCTGCTGCGAGTCTGCTGGTATGAAAACCAGCGCACCGTAGCTGTTGCGTACCAGGATGCCGCCTGGCAGGCTGCGAGCGAAACCGGTATTCTGCCACTCAAGGTAGATTTTCTCCACATGGTCAAATGTCAGCTGGGTGGCATTTCCCCCTGCTGCCTGATACGCTTGGCGAATCAGGCGGCTGGCAAGTGCCGGCGAGCTCGGCAGCGCGCGGTAGCTATGAGGCAGGCTACCTTGGGGTGACCACTGGTGATTGGGCAGGTTCGCGGATTGCTGAGCTTGCATGGCTTGCCACTGCTCGAGACTTTGCTCGAGAAACTCGCTCTCGGCTGCAAGGATCTGCGTGCTGCGACTGATGGTCTCGGTCAGGCGGGGGTTGTGTGTCTGCATTTTGGGCAGCAGCTCGTGGCGCACGAAGGCGCGCAGGTAATCGGTGTCGTTGTTCGTGTCGTCCTCGCGCCAGGGGTGATTGTTGGCTTGCATCCACTCGCGCAGCTCGGCTCTGGTGCAGTCTAGCAGGGGGCGGATGATGTTTCCTCGCTGGCGGGGAATGCCTGCAAGAGAGGCTGTTCCGCCGCCTTTGATGACCCGCATCATGAAGGTCTCCGCCTGGTCGTCAGCCGTATGGGCTGTCAGGATGCGACCGCTGCTCCCAGTGCCGGAGGTGCTTGCCTCAGGCGTCGCTGCGAGCCTGCTCGCTGTGTTGAGGGTGCCTGCCACAGCGCCTGGCATTCCCGCAAGGCTGCTCAGCAGATCCTCTGCTGCCTGGTAGCGAAGCTCTCGGCCGATCTGCTCGATGTTACCACCGTGCTCGGCTTGGATTGCAGGTATGTCATAATGTCGCACCTCACAGGGCAAGCCCAGTTCAGCTGCCAGCCTGCAGACGAAGGTTTCGTCTGCATCAGCCTCTGCACCGCGCAATCCGTGGTTAATATGCAGCATCGTTAAGTCGTAATCGGGGTACAGCTCCGTCATCAGTCGCGCCATGGCCACTGAATCCGATCCGCCGCTGACCATTAATATCAGCGCGGTCGGATAGTCAGGAATCAGCTGCCAGCGTTTTATAGCTGACATGATTTTTTCATGTAATGCGTGCATGCGCACATTCTATAGCTTTGAGTTGGCAAAAACCATGATCAACTGGTATACCCTCGCCTCTCCTGGTCACCCGAATCAAGGCAGCCTGAGGAGACTCGCAGGCTCGCAGGCGACCTGCACCCCTCGTTGCCAAACCGAATGGAGTTGGTGGCAAAAAATCGCCTTCGTCGGTGTCCCTTTGACATGCAAACACAGTGAAACACCCTTAAACGGTGCGATTTTCCCACTCAACAGGGTGATTATGGGCCTATACCACTCCTCTGGCACCGACGAAGGCGATTTTTTGCCACCAACTCCATTCGGTTTGGCAATGGGTAGTTTTCGGAGGTTTGCGGGTCGCATAGGCGGGTTTTACGAATTGTTTGCGAGCCAGACTTTTGGGTGAAGGCAGAAGAGGCTCAGGCTCGGG
>WQXZ01000100.1 GCA_009781525.1 Coriobacteriia bacterium
CAAGAGCCAGGTCACCTTTGCCGAGTATGGTCACTCTGGCACCACTGACATAGGGGCTGTTCGGGTCGATCGGAGCCGTCCCTGTAGCGGATGCGTTGTTCGCATGGTAGGTGACGGTCAGATCGCGTGGAAGGATCTCCTCTTCATCCTCACCATCCGGATCATCCGGATCGGTTCCACCCTTGGGAGTGATGAAGAAGGCAGCAGAGTTGGTGATGACACCTGTAGCAGATACCGAGATATCGAAGCTTAAGGTGATGGTGATGGTGCAACCAGCCATATCAGCCAGATCCGCTGCTTCGAAGACGAAGCCGACGACACCGGCAGCTGTGTATGACGGGGTGATGGCTACTGCGCCGGCACCATCGATGTCGATAGTCGCACTGACGAAGCTCAAAGCTGCAGCAGGATAGATATCCTCTACCTTGAGACGCTCATAGTCGGACACGTCAGCGGGAAGAGTGAAGGTGAGCTCATAGCTTACGTTCTGTCCGGCGACACCAGGCAGGTAGCTGCCATCAGATGCTGTCTTGGTGAAGTCATCGATGCCGGTGACCTGACGCCAGACGGCATATAGAGTGTGGTCGTCGAAATCAGTAACGATAGTTGCCGCGGTAACCTGGGTGCCACCAGCCGGCTGATCGAACCATCCCAAGAAAGTATGGTTCGGTCGATACACAGTTGCCAGCGGACCATATGGAAGGTTGTAGGTTACTGTCTTAAAAGGTGGAGTAGGCCCGATCACGAAGTCTGTCGTGTTCGGATCGAATGTCACTCTGATGTCATCTTTGTACTCATAATAAAAGACGATCATGTTGCCAGAGTTCGCTAATGTTATAGTCTGTGGGGTTGTTGAAACCACTCTGTAGCCATCAAGCACCAAGGCATGTTCAGTGATAATGTCTCCGGATATCTGATTCGGAACCACCATACTGGGAGCCAGACTGATTGCGGTGCCATTGTAATAATAATGAACAGTGTAAGATGTCAGATTCACCCACTGAGCGTATAGATCAACCGTGGTCATTGGTGCAGGGGCAATAATCTTGCCGTTCATAGCATATGGCGTACTACTACCATCTGCAGCAAGATTCCACCCAGTCATCAATGCATCCGGCTGCGTGAAGATCTCACCCAGTAAAGTCAGCTCACCTAATGCATCAGCTATCTGCCAGTGAGTAATAGAGATGTTCGTTGTGCCGTCTGGATAATTAGAGTGATAGACAAGTCGGACGGCTCTGGTCATATCTGCATAAACAGCGCTGAATACTGTGTCACCATAAATCGGATAGTAATTACTGGGCATTAGGACATTAGTAGCCTCGACTGGGTCTATACCGTTGTAGTAGGCTCTCCAGCCTACCATGATCTGGCCGCTTGGAGGAACAATCGTCTCCCCATATGCCAGGCGTGTATGCCTGCCAGCCCAGTAAGTGTCGTTGTCTACTGGAACATCACCAGTACCACCATTCAGATCGTAGGTAACAGTAAAACCATCGGTGATCCAGCCAGCGAATAGGTCAACATCACCGGTCACACGACGCTCTACCGGCCATTTCGCCCAAGTGCTGCCAATGCTCACATACCAGGCTTCAAAAGTACCTTTACCAACTACTACCTGTCCAGGTTGATATGGAGCTTCATCGAGTTTGATGTACTCTCCCAGACCGATCGGTGCAACAGCTACGAGATTAATCGCACCATAACGGCTGTCATAATAATTTACTGAGTGGGTATTCGCTTGCCATTGGGCAAAGATAACCAGTTCACTGTTCGGCATAATTGCCACAGAGCAATCGATCGGCTCGTTGCCGTCAGCATCATATGTCCAACCTAAGAACTCGTATCCTGCACGAACAGGATCGACTTTCGGTGTATTGAGGCAAAGCGGTGCCTCAAACATGACTCTGTCGTAGTCAAGGTCTTGCAATGGATCACTGGTCGGCCACTCACCACCCTGTAGGTTGAAACTAAGCGGATTAACGCTCCTGATATAGTAGAAAACGTTGAGAGCTGCTCCAACAGGTTCGGCTGTCGGATTTCCGTCGGCATCAAAGTACATGTTCAACACCGGAGTCGCGCCTTCGATGCTTTTCGGCAGCAAACCTCCGGACGAAAGCAAAACCTGGGAATGCTTGATGCTATTGGTAAACCATCTACTTTCGCCCAACGTAGGAATATAAACGGAAACACCAGTCTCTCCTGGTAAGGTCTCAAGCCAATACTCAACGTAGCTTTCTACCGAACTGCTCCATCTAGCACCGTAAACACGTTCTGTCCCAGCTGTTGGAACCATGTCCGTCGTCACTGTAAAGCGCTTGGTTACCAGTAGACTATCTACTCCAGTGGATTCCCAACCAGAAAAACTTAGCTCCTCTGTCAACTCCCACGTGCCACCTGGACCTGTCGCGGAATATCTTACCCGTCTGGTATTTGCCCTGTCGATATTCCAACTGCTTGGCCAGATATCTTCTATGTCTTGCTCATACTTGACATAGATTTCATATTGTTCTGTCGGAACGGTGATTCCGGTAAAGACATCAACACCCTGTTGATACTTTATACCCTCGAAGGTCATCTCTGTATAATTCCGCACAAATCCAGAGCTTCCTCCTGGTTGCAAATCAAAAGTGAATCTATAAACCACACGATTGTAGTAAACATTTACCACTGTGAGCCCAGTGCCAGAAACAGCCCTGGTATCGCCATGATGAAACTCGCAAGCAAATACGTCTGGTGCAAAACCAAGATTCGCTGTAACGCCAGCAAGCGTACTATAATCTACTGTGCTTCCTGCTAGCGCTGTAGCAGGAATCTCCATGCTGAACATATAGTTTTGCGAGTCAGTGCCGGGGTCACCTGCGATGTTCGGCTTCTCCATCCAAACGACCACAGTATATGAAACGGGCAATGCAGTCCATTTTGCGTAAAGGGTTGTATCTTGTTCGATGGGCGTACCAAAGTCAAAGGTCGGACCATTGGGATACTCCAATGTCCAACCAGCAAAATCATAGCCTAAGCGAGAGGGAGGTGTAGGCACTGTGGCAGTATCACGATACTGAACCAACTGAGGGGTAACCGCACTGCCTTCAGACTCGAAATACACCCAGAAAAGATCGCTCCAGTACGGAACAAGGGTCAAATCCTGCGAGGCAACCTCAACACCGAAGATGAATGGAATATTCTCGTCCTCACCCTCTATATACCAGTGAGCGATGTGCCCGTTCGGCATGGATGCTGGCGGACTGAGCTTCTCAGCTTCTGTCGTCTCCGGAACAGGCTGCCCCTCCATTAAGACCTTAGTGTCGATGACGTAGTCATCTCCGGTACCACCAGGTTCAGATTTGTACTTGATCAGATATGACATCTCGAACTGAGCATAGAGTTCTATATCACGATCGATTATCTGAGTGAAGTCGAATAGTGTGGTTCCGCCAGGAGTAGGATACCAACCTCTAAACAAGGTCGCGCCAGTCGGATACTGAAATGGAAAGACAACAAGATTTAATGCTTTACCGTCATCCCCAGTTGGGCGAAAAGCGAACACTTCTGTTCCGATGTAGTAGGTCACATTGAAGTAATCTGCCAACGGAACAATCCCACCGCCTTCTGTTGGCGAGATCTGTGATCCACCAGCCTCCACCTCACCAGGCTGAACCTCACCGGTGCCTTCAACAAAAAGAGGCAGCAGGCAAACGGGGTCGCCACAGTTGATTACACCACCGCAGTCATGCTCCTCATCCTGATCGCTGTTGTCTGCGCATATCGCGCAGTCGGGATCATCGCAAGGCTCATGCTCCTCAGGTTCCATAGCGTCTTCGCCGGAACCATCAGTACCTTCAGGTTCCTGTTGCGTTGCACCACTTTGGCCTTCACCGCCCGATTCACCGGGATCCGGAGCCTCCTGCTCCGTAGCCTCACTCTGTTCGCTATTCGCCTCTGGATCATCGGCAAACATGCTCGAATAGAGCGGTAATGAATTCAGTGCCATTAATAAAGAGATTAGAATGAGAAGGATGTTCCTACGAGTCATTCTCCCTGTTCTACGAGACCGTAAAACACCGTGCGAACGGCTGCTATCCATGCTGTGTCCCCTTTTCATTACGCAAGCATTGCCTCTCTACAGCTTGCTACTACACTATGGAATAGCCATATGAGCCTGTCAAAGGACAGACCCCTTTCGCCATACTCAAATGCAACCTATAAATGCACGCTCTCAGAGCATGACGAACACCTCACAAGCAGTATGGCTATTCCGCGGCATAACTAAAGCCTCTTTAATAAGAGCCACCTCTCATCAACTGCTTGAGGTACTAGTCGATTATAGCCAATTCTTACCAGGCTATCCGGCGTAATCAAGGTAACAGTTTTTAGTTGGGTAAAATAGCACAATTGGATACTCTGAACAATCTCAGCGTACTTGTCAGTGCAATCTAGCTAGCTTCTGCCTTATATGGGGATAAGACCTCGCTGCTGTTCCCGCGACACCTCACGTACTGAAAAGGTCAAATGGAACCCCAACATGCTGATAGGCTCGCTCTGTAGCTACCCGCCCCTTTGGGGTTCGCATCAGCAGGCCCTGCTGCAACAGGTATGGCTCATAGACATCCTCCAGTGTCTCCGGCTCTTCACCCAGGGCATCTGCCAGAGTGTTCAGCCCAACCGGTCGACCACTGAATGTCTCCACCAAAAGTCGCAGGATACGGTTGTCGATACTGTCCAAACCCAACTCGTCAACCTCGAAAAAAGCCAGTGCGTCGGCGGCAATCCCAGCATCGATTCTTCCAGTAGCACGAACAGTCGAATAGTCACGTACCCGCTTAAGCAGGCGGTTAGCCAAACGCGGTGTTCCGCGGCTGCGGCGAGCTATCTCATGGGCGCCGGCAGCGTCAATTTCTACATCTAATATATATGCTGAGCGAACCACGATGTCAGCCAGCTCACTGTCGGTGTAATAGTCAAGCCTGAAAGCAATGCCAAAACGGTCACGCAGTGGCCCAGTCAATAAGCCTGTTCGAGTAGTAGCACCGATCAAGGTGAAGTGTGGAACATCAAGCCTGAGGGTTTGGGCGGCAGGCCCCTTGCCGATAACGATATCAAGCACGAAGTCTTCCATCGCAGGATAAAGCACTTCTTCGATTTGCCTGTTCAGACGGTGTATCTCATCAATAAACAGCACACTACCGGCTTCCAGGTTAGTAAGTATCGCAGCCAGGTCACCCGCGCGTTCGATGGCTGGCCCACTGGTCGATTTGATGGATACACCCAACTCATTTGCAACAACAGTCGCCAAAGTAGTCTTGCCAAGTCCCGGTGGACCAGATAGCAGCAGGTGGTCAAAACCTTCTCTGTGCATCCGAGCAGCCTGAATCAGAACCGACAGGTTTTCTTTCACCCTGGATTGGCCGATATAGTCGTCCAGCGTTCGTGGACGCAGGGATCGGTCAAGACCGATGTCGTCTTCGGTTAACTCCAGCTGCATGGCTCGACGTGATTGAGCGCTGTCAGCAGTGGTAAAAGCATCGTCGGCTGAGCCTTCACCTACCTCCAGCGTTTCATCTCGAATATCATCAGCCTCCCAGAGACCCATATTAACTCCGGTTCGTTCCGGTCAACATCGTGCACACCGCCACACTACTCAAGGCAAACCCACTACCCACCCAACCGCTGCAGCGCAAAGCGAATGTGCTCCTCAACGCTGTAGTTCGGTCCTTCGTAGCCAACGCTAGCCAGTTCGATCTCTCTTTTTGTAAAGCCCATTCCCAGCAAAGCATCGGTCACCTGCGCTGACACCGACTTCGACGCAGCAGCCAGCTTCGTGTAACTCTCATCATCCAGAGCAACCAGGCTTCCTCTCAGCTCAAGTATCATCCGCTGCGCAGTCTTCTTGCCCAAGCCAGGAATCGACGTCAGCCGCTTAACGTCCTCGTCGATAATCATCTGCTGCAAAGCCACGCTATTAAATGATGACAAAGCCGACAGGGCAACCTTCGGACCAACGCCAGAAACTGAAATCAATCGCTCAAATAATTCGCGCTCTGCCGTGTCAATAAAGCCATAAAGATCCATCGCATCGTTACGCATAATCAAACAGGTGTAGACCGTGATCGTTGTACCAGGCGCACCAAGCGAAGCCACAGAAAGCGCCGACATACCCAGCTTGAACCCCACGCCGTTTACATCTATTACGGCGCCATTGGCGTCAACGCTGGTAAGAGTCCCATGTAGGTGAGCAAACATATGTTCACTTTATCACATTCGCCTCATCTGTGCATGGCACAAAGCCGCTGCCAGGGCATCGGCAGAGTGATCCGGTCGCGGCTCCTGGTCAAGCTTCAATATCGCCTTGACCATGTACTGCACCTGAGATTTCTCAGCGCGACCAACACCGACAACAGTCTGCTTGATCTGGGTTGCCGAGTATTCATCCACAGAAAGCCCTGATTCTGATGCCGCCAGAATCGCTACTCCCCGAACCTCGCCAATAGTAAGCGCGCTTTTGGCATTGATGCTGAAAAACAC
>WQXZ01000101.1 GCA_009781525.1 Coriobacteriia bacterium
CGTCACTGGCTGCGACCAGGCGCTGCGTTACCGGCAGGGCGGCGGGGTCATCGGTGAAGAGCAGGGTGTCTGCCGAGACTGTTCGGGTCGCCTGCTCAAGCATGGTTGCTGCGATTTCGGATGGTGATCCGTGGTAGATCTGCAGACGGGAGCTGTGTGCCAGAGCAAACTCCAGAGCTGCGCGAAGGATGTTGTTCGGGCCGCGCGAGACAATCAGCTGGCCTTCTTCATCGCGCTTGATGGTGGGAAAGGTAGATTGATCGCTTCGCTCGGATAGCTGAGTCGTATCGATGTCCAGCCGAAACGAACTGCCCAGTCCGGGGGCAGAGCTGGTAACGCAGGCAGACTGAACGTTGCTTTTGATTGAATAGAGCGCCATGCCGCGGCCGTGTACTCCCCAGTCGTCTTCGACAATGGACTCGAGCTTGGATGTCACACGAGCATCGAAGATCGCCTGGTGCAGCTCAGGTGGAATACCCTGACCGTCGTCAAGCACGGTCAGGTTGCGTTGGTCTCCTTCGCGATTGGTGGCAATGTAGATACGCTCGGCTGATGCGTCGCGGGCATTGCGCAGCATTTCTATGACGGCATCCTCGACGCAGCGGATGTCATGCTTTGCCTGGCGTCTTTCAGCCTCTTCAGTGCGCAGGCGAACAAAGCCGTTACCCAGGTTCTCCTCCACCCGCAGGTGGGTTCCTCCTGAGACCTGCTCGATAAAATCTATCAGACGATCGTCGTTCATTGTCTACTCGAGGCTTGCAGCAACCAGCAGCTTTACGCCCTGCGGCTTGCGGCATTCGCACTGCAGGCTATTTGGCATAGTCTTCCGCACGACTCTCGCGAATCACCAGCACCTTGATCTGTCCGGGATACTCCATCTCCTCTTCGATCTGCTTGGCAATATCGTGAGCCAGAACCACTGCCTGGTCGTCAGAAATCGTGTTCGGTTCAACCATCACGCGCACCTCGCGTCCGGCTTGCATGGCGTAGGTCTTCTCCACACCATTATAGGCGTTGGCAATTGATTCGAGTTTCTCTAAGCGCTTGATATAGCTTTCAAGTGATTCGCGGCGAGCGCCTGGGCGCGCTGCCGATATGGCGTCAGCTGCTTGCACCAATACGGCAACGATCGTGGTCTGCTGCACATCATCATGATGAGCCTCAATGGCGTGGATGATTCCAGGAGCCTCACCGAAACGGCGAGCAAGATCTGCTCCGATCAGGGCGTGCGATCCCTCGACCTCGTGGTCGACCGCTTTGCCCAGGTCATGCAACAATCCGGCGCGTTTGGCAGCAGCCGGATCAAGACCGAGCTCGGACGCCATAACACCAGCCAGGTGTGCGACCTCAAGCGAATGCCGGAGCACATTCTGGCCGTAGGATGTGCGATATTTAAGCCGACCCAAAGTGCGCAGTAACTCCGGATGCAAATCGTGCACGCCAGCATCAAAGGCAACCTGGTCGCCCGCCTCCTTGACCTGCTGGTTCACATACTCTGTGGCTTTCTTAAAAGTCTCCTCGATACGGGCGGGGTGAATTCTGCCATCAGCAATCAGATTCTCTAAAGTCAGGCGACCGATTTCGCGCCTGACCGGATCGAAGCTTGACAGCACCACGACCTCGGGAGTGTCATCGATTATCAGGTTGATTCCGGTAATCTGCTCAAAGGAGCGAATGTTGCGTCCTTCGCGGCCGATGATGCGTCCCTTGACATCGTCGGATGGAATACTGACCGAAGACACCGTCTGCTCCACGGTGTGCTCAGCCGCCACTCGCTGAATCGCCAGCGAGACAATCTCGCGTGATTTCTTGTCAGCCTCGGAACGAGTGTGCTCTTCGATCTCGCGCAGGATCTTTGCCTCCTGTTTGACAACATCGCTCTTGACCCGATTCAGCAACTCGGTTCGCGCTTCTTCCAGGTTCATTCTGGCAACGGTCTCAAGCACCTCCTGGGTCTTTGCCTCCATTGCCTCCAGGTCGCGTGAACGACGATCAAGCTGACCACCAAGCGACGAAAGCTGATGCTCGCGGGCATCTAAAGCATCGACGCGTTTATCCAGATTAGCCTCACGCTGGCTTAGTCGATTTTCACTGCTCTTTATTTCGTTTCGCCGCTCAGTCAGCTCTTTGTCAACTTCAGTGCGCAGGCGATGCGCTGCGTCCCGCGCCTCGACCAGCGCCTCCTTTTGCAGAGTCTCAGCCTGGCGATTGGCGTCAGCCAGGGTGCGCTCAGCGTCACTTAGTTTGCTTTTGGCTTCAGTGTTTATGACGGATCTGGCAAGCCAAAAACCACCGGCTCCACCAGCCAGTAGAGCAACTACTGCTACCAGCGAATATAGGATAACATCAGGCATTAAACCCACCCTTCAAATAACTACACTGGTGCAACCGCCTACTTGCATACATTTCAAGCCGCAAACAACCAGTATACTGGCGACACTGGCATTACCTTTACTTCCTCCCGTAATGCCGCATCTACCAGCGAAAATGTTCATCGATGATATTTGTACCGAACCATCAGCCGGATACAAACATCCGGCACTCAGACCAACTGCCTTGAATCTACCTAAAAGCCTATTTCAAAGGTCGCGCCAGCGTATCTACTCTGCTGACATCTACCCAATAGAGGATCATTATGCCTTGAACACCATGGTAGGCTAGCGCGGCGATGCAGTCAAGTAAGCCAGGCATTATCTACACAACACAACTCTTGGGATGGTTACCAAATGGTCACGAAATGAAAAGGAGGCAACGTTTGCTGCCTCCTCATATCATCGATTGTCGCCTATATTAGCTAAGCGTCAATATGTGGATAAAATCACGGGTTAGATGCTTGGCTCCTTCATAACATTGGTGCCCATGGCATAACCGTTTGAGAAGTTCTTGCCGTGTCCGTGCATACCCTGCCCTGCAGATGCCTCGCCGCCGCAATATAGATGCGGAATAACCTCACGATTGAAGTCCAGCACCTGGAACTTACCATTGATCAACACACCAATCAGGGTGTCATGATAGGCATTCGGGCACCAGGCTGCATAGAACGGTGGGGTTGCGATTTTTACTGACGGATCCTTACGGCCGAAGTCTTCATCCGTTCCAGCATCGACGAAGCCGTTATAACGAGCGATTGTGGCTGCCAGGTTTGCTGGCGGCATCTTGTGCTGCTCGTAGAACTTGTTGACGACTTTGTCAGCCAACTCTTCAATAGTATCTGCTTTGAAGATGTAGTCGCCATCCCAGTCCACACTTGGAGGACCAGTCATGTCCCACTCACGCTCTTTTGCCCAGTCATCGTCAAATATTGCCCAAACCGGACCCGCCAGACGGGTTACCTCACCGTCTTGCTCGACGATTACACTACCAAGAGCTCTTTCCCAGTAGTCAGCATCTCTGGCATCTTCAGCACTGAATCGCTCACCCAGCATATTGACATAGATGATGCCATTTGCTGCTGTGCGATCGGTATCAACATCAAAGCCATGTGATTTAACAATCGGGAAGATCGGTGCGGTTGAGCCGATGGTTGCATGACGATAACCATACTGGGTACCGATTGCACGAGCCTTGGCTGGGTTGATACCAACCTCAGTTGCGGCAATGGTGCCACCGATTGCGATTATCGCCAACTCACCAGAAGCATCCTGGAAGCTGAAGGGGTCACCACCAACACCGTTAGCATGCTCAGGACCGTAACGTGAATCGAACAGTGAATGGAACTTCCAGTTACTGGAGGATCCACCGGTTGCAACCAGTACGCCCTTATTTGCCTTGACATTCACGGTCTCGACTGAATCGATGTTACCTTCCAGGTACTCATCAAAGTCAACCAGAGGCTCAGTCTCACCCGGCATGATACGCGGGGTGTAGCTTGCCTCAACACCCACAACGTTACCGGTTGCAGGGTCACGCCAGATCTTATCCATATGATGGTTCATGATGAATTGGACACCCTTGGCGCGAGCACTTGACTCCAGCGGTCGCATCAGACCAACACCAGCTGGTCCGCGGCCACCCTTACCCAGAGGATCCAGGTCATCATAACCGGTGCGATCTGTAGTGATTGTGCGGGGTTTGGTGTCGGTACCCTCACCACGCAAGGTCTCATCAGGCTGATGGACCCAGCCGTTTTCGAGCAACATCTCGAAAGCTGCAGCATGAACTTCTGCTGCACCACGTACTACCTCGCGGATATTCTTGCTGTCACGTGACTGGAATGGTGCGGTGTGATCAAGGTAATACTGATCGGCACTGTCTTCGACACCCATACGCTTCTGTACACTGGTGCCACCACCCAGATGGACGTGACCGCCTGAAGTCAGTGCATGACCACCGCAGGCATAGTTGGCCTCGATTACGATAACCGAACCGCCCAGATCAAAGGCACGGATGGCGGCAAGCATGCCGACAGCTCCTGCGCCGATGACAACGACATCAGCCTCATAATCCCAAGTCGGTAGACCAGAAGCAGCTGCTCCGCCGCCACCGCCGCCACCGCCGCTGCTGGCTTGCTGGTTGTTGCAAGCTGCAAGCGTGAAGAAAGCTGCACCTGATGCACCGAGTGCTGCTCCCTTCAGAAAATCTCTTCTTGACAATCCTTCTTTAGTCATGGTTCTCCCTTCGTACAGTGATCAGTTTCTGGCCCAAAACAACCTTAAACTCAGGCCTTAATCACTCCTACTAACACTCAACATTTGAGTATGCTGACAACATTTTAGCATTTCCATGACAAACTTAACGGAAGAATTTCGTTATCTAGGGCTTTGTTTGGCTAGCGTCAAATAACCGAACCTGAGTGAAGGTCGGTTATTTGGCCAGAATATTATGATTTGTCGCGCTTTTATGCAGGTTCTTGCGCACAGATGCAACGGTGACTTTCGCCACAGCATTACCTCCTGCGTTAGCGGACCCCTTTTAGTCTTTTTCGATTCTGGTAAAGTTGCCGCGATAGTCTTCTTCGTACTCTGAAGGCTCGAGCTCTATGGTGATCTGCATGTCTGAGTTTACCTGGATTATCTCGTTATAGTCTTCATACCTGTCACAGCGGGCGAACAGTTTGTATGTTCCAGGTGCAACATAGAAGCTAACCACTCCGCTGTCAACGGTACTAATACTGTAAGGTCTAAGCATGACTTGCGTTGTGCCAGGATACTCCAAGGTGTTCTGAGCAACGACCGTAATGGTCACATGGTGCTCCGGTTTAGCCACAGAGCTGAAGTTGAAAACCCGGGTTGCCAGTTGGTGGTCTATGATTCCTGGATCGGTGTCTTCGGCAGCAGCGGTGTCAGTAGCGTCGGTGTTCTCTGCGCCCGCGTCGGTGTCGCCAGCCTCCTCAGTACCCTCGATGTCTCCAGCCTCCTCAGCACCCTCGCCCTCGGCTGCAGGAGAGTCAGCCTCTGCGTCAGGCTGAGCGAGGTTTTCTTCGGATGTGTCTTCTGTTGAACCGGATAGGTCAGCGTCGGCTGTGGACTCGGTTGGCTGCTCTTCAGCTTCTTCAACGATTATCGTTACCGGAATCGCCAGCAGGCTGTCTTCGGTCAGCCGGGCTTCCCAGCTGTAATTACCGATCTCTGCCGGAGCCATCAGCTGCACGCGGGTCCAGTACAGGCTGACAGAGTCCGAATAGAGCTCGTCGCCGAGCAATCCGGAGCCGCGGGGAATCCCCAGGGTGTCGTAGATGGTGACCAGGCTTCCGGAGATCTGGCATCCCTGGTGACACTTGGCTCCGACAATCACCGAGAAGGATGACTCGCAGTTAACCGGGGACGGAATGTCCCAGACTGCCAGTGAAACCTGGTGGGGCTCGCTTATGGGTTCTGCATCAGCATCGGGGTCGGCTGCGTCCGCATCAGCCGGGGAGTCGAGCTCGTCATTCGCATCCGCGTCCGCGCCAGGCTCGCCACCCGCATCGGCGTCAGTTGCCGCGTCTTTGCCAGTGTCTGGCGTAATTGTTTCTTCATCAGTCAAAGCATCGTCAAGCTTAACTGAGTCGGCTGCTGGGTCACCAGTCGGCATTGCCTCGTTCAACGTCTCTTCCATCAGAAGTGTCTCCTTTGGTCTGTGTGTAAAATGAACCACTTAAGTCTAGCACCGAGGAGGTAATCCAAACAACCTCCCCGGTGCGTAAAAGTTCTGCTTTTATACCGATCTTATCAGGTATTATGCCCTACCTGCTAAGACTTGGCATTAGCTAACGAGTACTCAGCCTAGATGCTGGGTTCGTTTACGATGTGTGTACCAATAGCATAGGCGCTGGCAATATTCTTGCCATGACCATGCATACCTTGCCCTGCTGCAGCCTCACCAGCGCAATACAGATGCGGGATGATGTTGCGGTTGAAGTCCAGAACCTGGAACTTGCCATTGATCAGAACACCGATCAGGGTGTCATGATAGGCATTCGGGCACCAAGCGGCATAGAACGGAGGAGTAGCGATCTTGACGTACGGATCCTTGCGTCCCCAGTCCTCGTCCACACCAGAATCGACAA
>WQXZ01000102.1 GCA_009781525.1 Coriobacteriia bacterium
AATTGCGATAATCATTGCCTCGCTATATGGTGTAAGTGATGAAGTGCACCAGTATTTCGTGCCAACAAGGCATGCAGACCCAGTCGACTGGATGTTTGATACGATTGGAGCCTTGCTTGGTGCAAGTATTGCAGTCTTTGTAATCTCTGCTCGAACAGTGAAGAGAAGCCGAGAGCGTGACCGTCTGGTTTAGTACCAGCGAGCAGCACCCAACCAGCCATATCCAGAGATAGTTGAGATCTTCACAACATCACCGGGACGTGGTGCATGAATAAACTGACCACCACCGATACATAGTCCGACATGTGAGGTATTCCAGAGAATGTCTCCCGGTTGAGCTTCAGATACCGACATACGCATCGGTGCGTTGTAGTACTGAGCGTTACCACCACGAGGAATATAGATTCCCACCTGACGATAGCACCAGGATGTCAGTCCAGAACAGTCAAATGAATTCGGTCCGGTCGCAGCCCAGACATAAGGGCAGCCAAGGCGAGAGTATGCTGCTTCAACAATGCTAGAGAACGTACGCCCGTCGTATGCAACATAGCCATAAGAGCCGCCAGGAGGAGTATTAGCCTGTGCCTGTCTACGCGCCTCTTCTTCTTCGCGACGACGGCGCTCTTCTTCAGCTCGACGTTCTTCCTCGATCAGCTGACGTACTTCTGCTTCAAGCCTGTTTAGCTCTGCCTGGTAGGCAGCCATCACGTCTTGACCAGCCTTGTAGATCTCTTCAGCCTCTTCCAGCTTTTGAATAGCAATTTGTTCTTGAATGGCATATTCTTCACGCGCTAACTCAGCTTCAGCACGAGCATCCTCGCACTGAGCGATCAGAGCAGCGTCACGATTGTTTATCGAATTAAGCAAGTCCCATGAAGTTGAGAACTCAACAAATGTTGATGAGCCAAATATCACATCCAGGTATGAAAGCGGTCCTTGCTTATACATTGACCGGGCACGTCTACCCAACTCAGCTTGTATCTCGCTTGTCCTGGCAACAGCCGCATCGATTCGACCTTGCGCCTCCTCCATGTTGCGAAGTGCTTGGTCGTGGGCATCCATTGCATCGTAGTAGTCATTGGCATACTGAGAAAGCAAGAGGTCGTACTCATCCATCTTTCGCTTGACCTCGTCAGCCTCCGCTTGTTTTTCAGCAGAGGTTGTTGCGAAAGCCTTGTTCGGTAGCACTATATTGGCCAAGCCAAGAGCGGCGGCCGCTATGGTCGCATAACCAATGAAGTTACGACGGCTGAGAGACGGAGAGTCTTTCGCAGTTTTGGGTAACTCTCCAGATGCAGTTTTCTCACAGGTAGCAGGCATTTTCTTTTACGCTCCTTCGCCATTTTCCCTGGAATTTATATTGAATCCGCAGACGATGCTATCACTCCGCCCTATTTAGAGCAACTGCTGTCTATCCGGGTTAAGCAAGCGTTACCTCACAGTTACGAATGCAAAATACTGTGGTGATTAGCCAAAAAAACCCGAAAAGCCACAACATCTAGTTGTAATCCAAGCGCAACATACGCCGATGTTGTGCTTTTGACTGTTACCTCATACGGCTCGTCGCCAACCATAGGTAAGCCAATACCCGATTCAAGCATCTTTTTATACAACAAGTCTGCCAACCAAGCAACGAACGCCGGATTACGCGTAACCAGGCCAAGTACTGAGCTGGCAATAAACCCACCGATTCGAAACCCTTCAAACCGAGCACCCTCATCATGTGGCTGCTCACCCACCGTTTGCCCGCCTGCAAAACCGGCATCGAAGCCCTTCTCAATCATAAACATCGGCACTGCCCGCTGGTCGTAGCACTCAATCCGACTGCCCCGATTCTGAAAACCAATCAGGTACTCATCACCAAACCTGAACAACACCTCCCCAACCTCTCTTTCAACCAGCCTCACAGCCTGATAATCAAATAAACCGAGCGCCTCTACCTGTTGACCGCTGCTTTGGTCAATCAGTATGCGCTGCCCGAACAAGTCAGCTGAATTTCCTGTGGATAAAATCAGCCTGTTCTTATCCAGATAATCTTTAAGCTGTTGACGGTGTTGCTGCAGGTGGTTGAGTGCGAGAAGCTGCTTGTCTTCTGTTCCGCAGCCGATGTAGAGAAGGTCGCAGTCGGTCAGGTCGAGTGTGTCCGCCAGTGACTGGTACCGCACATTGACATTGAAGCCGGCATGCCGAAGCGAATAAGCAAGAACCTTGATATTGCCATTTTCGCCATAGAGATTCAGCAGGTCAGCGTAGAGGTGTAGCAGGGTGATTGTCGGTTGCGTGGTCATGTCAGCTCGCTGTCAGGTCGATAAATGGCTGCACGTGGTCAAAGTTGAGAGCTGCGACAATTGTTCCTGCGGTGTGCTCTAGTTGGTCGGTTACGCGGGAGTCCATTTGGTCAAAGCAGCTGATGTTAGCTTCGGGGATGCCTGCGTACTTCAGCCGCACTGCGATGGTTTCTGCATCAACCCCTGTGCAGATAGCAGCACTTACCCGACCAGCCAGCAGGTCAAAGTTAACATCGTAGAGCCAGGCTAAATCGTCAGAATCATAGCGTCGGCTGATCTCCTTCCAGCCGACCAATAGAACAATCGGCTCATTAAGTCTACTGGCAAAAACGATTGACTGGTTAAAGGTGGCAGCATTTTCTGCCTTGTTGTTCAAAACATAGACATGACGCTGCCTATAGTCGTAGCTACTGTAGATTTTCTGCGATATCGCCTGTTGGCTTAAGGTATCGGCGATACGTTGCCGGTCGGTTTCTGGCAGGAGTTTTGTCAGCGTAGTGTAAGCCGCCATGATGTTGGTGACATTGAAAAGCAGCCGGCTGTTGGCTTTGATCGTGATGCTGTCATCAATGATAAGCTGATCCTCGCTTCCGTCTCTGGCTTGACCAGAAATTACTTGGGTAACAGCTGTATCGAGCCTGTGAGTCATATGCCCGTTTGGACACTTAAAGCTGCCTTGCGACTCAAACAGATAGTAGTCGTACACGAGAAGGCTGGCACAGACCGGACAGTAGGCTGCGTCCACTGCATCGAAACGCTGTTGCCTGCTTTTTAGCGCCCAGTCAGCGGTTATGCCGTAGCTGGTTATGTTGCTTGCAGTTGCGAAAGCGTCTGCGACAGCGCCTGTGGTAGCGTCTATGAATGCAGGGATGCTTAACAGTTCATCTGGCAAACCAAAGCGCATCAGCAGGGGGTCATCGCCGTTTAATATCAGCTGCTGGTCAGGACGCAGGGATTGCCTGATTTCTGAGTAGATGAAGTCTGTGTGCCTTTGCCTTGGAGGCTGATCACGAGTGACATTGGTAATGACCACCAGGTCTGGCTTGATAAAGGGTAGTGTGTGCTTGCAGCTGCGCTCGTCGATTTCTGCGACCAATGCGTCCGCCTTGATGCGACCGGTCAGGCTTGCTGCTTTAAGCAACGAGGTCACAATGCCGTTTCGCATATTTGAGCCTTCAGCATTGTGAACAACAGTAAATCCAAGCTGACGAAGACTTTCGGCAATGTATCCTGAAGTTGACCCTTTGCCTGATGACCCAGTAACAACAACCTTGATCTTGGGCAGCACCAGTCGCTCTGCCAGGCTTGGGCAGATGCGCAGGGCAATCGCTCCAGGTGTTACACTGCCGCGATTGCTCAGTCCGCCAATGGCAGCCAGTAACTTGGCAACGATGATTGCCAGAACCTTCACGAGCCAGCACCATCGCTTTGCTCTGGCGGGGCGACTGTTGCAGTAATAACAATCGGCGGCGCTACCTGTGTAGTATTTCGCAACTCGCCTCCGCGCGGGTGAGGTGGCTCGTCAGGTGTTTCCGGCAAAGGCGCATCAATGAACATACGTAACCACAGCTCAAGATGAATCATGCGCCAGAAACTCAACGTGGTTGCATCCCCCGTACCGTCGTAATATGCCTGAAAGGCTTCTCTTGCCACGGCAGCGTTAAAGTACGGTCGCTCAGCAAAGCTGTCTGACTGAAAGATGTCCAGGTATTTATCCTTCATATAACCGAACCACTCGATCTCGGGAGTCGAGAAGCCGATTTTGTTTCGCCTATTTGCCACCTCTTTTGGTAGGTAGGGTAGCATTGCGTCACGTAGCATGCGCTTGTTCCAGCTGCCATGAATCAGCGCCTCGTCGGACTGCGCCCAGATAAAACGCACCAGGTCTTTATTTACAAAAGGCAGCCTGCCCTCAAGCGAGAATCGCATTGCAGAGCGGTCTTCATAGCGAGCCACGCAGGGAGCAGAATACGCAGTCAGGTCGTAGACCAGCCTAAGCTTCAGATTATCCTGCACCGCCTGGTATCTCTCGCCAGCAAAGCGATTGGCAAAATCGGTGCTGATAAACAGTCGGTCATCCCAAGCCTTCTTGCCAAACAGGCGCGAAGTGAAGCGTACTCTAAGCAGCCGGAAAATCTTATCAAAGCTGGCAAAGCCTTCCCTGATCAGACGCAGATACTGGCGGCGCGCCTTCAGCTGTCTAAGGTAGACAGCATAGTAGGGAACATATCCCGCCATCATCTCGTCCGGCCCTGCTCCGGTCAGAAAACTCTCAACATTTTGCGCCACCAGCCTGAGCATGTGATACTGCGCATAGGGGCCGGTCGATATTATCGGCTGTTCAATGGTGTAGATGAAGTCATCGAAGTCAGCAACGAACTCATCAACCTGAGGTGAGTCTTTAAACGGCTCGATCTTGCCCTGGTGCATGCGTAAAAAGGCATCGATATACTCCTCTTCATTATTGATAGAGCCAGGAAACACCGCACTGAAGGTCTTCTGCTTCTCACCCACAGCTGTCGTCATTTCAGGATTTTTTTCCATCAAGGTCGTGACTATAGTTGCAAGAGTTGTTGAGTCCATGCCGCCCGAAAGCGCCGACCCTATTGTCCGATCGCTCCGCAGACGCATGCCAACGGAATCCTTCAGCAGCTGGTAATACTGCTTGGCTGTCTCTGGCGTGTACGGCGCGTGATCCCGCCGCTCCGAGCTGGCAATCAACTCATCGATAATTGTGGTGTAGTAGAAAACCCTGGTTCCCTGTGCATCGATCTCAAGCGCCTGCCCACCCAGCAACTGATAAACACCATCAAAAAAGGTCTCAGAATTGTCATCATGCAGGCGAAAACGCAGATATCGATAGACACTCCGGTCATTCGCACGACGCTCAATCAATCCCGAAAAAACAATCGGCTTCAGTTCAGAACTAAAAATCAAAGCGGGAGACAACCTCTGTTCTTCAGGCTGCAAACCTTCTTCTGTCGTGTCGTTTGTGCTGGGCTCTGGTTGCGCACCTACACTACCGATTATTGGTGCGTAGTAGAGTGGCTTGATGCCAAAGTGGTCGCGACTCAAGGTCAGGCGCTCATCAACGCGGTCATAGATTGCCATGCCCCACATGCCGTTGAACATCTCAAAGCAGTCCTTGCCCCACTCACTGAAAGCTGCCAGTACCACCTCTGCGTCTGACTCGGTAGTGAAGCTGTGACCAAGTGCAACCAGCTCATCGCGCAACTCAAGATAGTTATAGATCATGCCGCTCATGCTGAGCACAAAGCGACCATCAGCAGAAAACATCGGCTGATCACCGCCGGCTTCATCAATAATCACCAGCCGGCGATGCGCCAGACCCACCTGCTGCTCAAGAAAGAATCCCTCGCCATCCGGTCCACGATGCGCCTGAAAGCGATTCATCCGCTGGAGCAATGCGAGCCCAGGCGGCTCTTGTTGCTCGAAGCTGTCTGACTGGTCAGTCAGCCCAGCTGGCGCAACGATTCCAAAATAGCCTGCGATTCCGCTCAAGTGTTCTCCTGACGCTTTGGCTTGAAGTTGTTTTCATGATACTACCAGAATAAGCGGGCAAACTTACTCAATGCTGTAGTTGAGTGCTTGATAGATGGATGGTTTAAGCCTGGTTTGCTTTTTCGTTTAGAAAATCAGCGCCATGTCAGCGCCATTCCACATGGCCCGACTGTAAATGTCAAAAACGCCAGTGCTATCAAACAGCCAGAAAGCAATCCAAGTGCTACTGAGTAATGCTTTTCTTTTAGGACAAGCCATGCTAATAAGACTACAAAAAGATAAATCAACGGGAAAAAATAAAACAATGCTGACACAAATTTTAGTACATCTTCCATGCCTTCAAATATTTTGAAAATCACCAGAAATGGCGCAAGCATTGCAGTAAGAAACACTGGATAGAATCGCCAGTCGCTAAAAGGATCCGGTTTTGGCGGCTTTTGCTCTGGTTGCTGCTCAAGCTGGAGCTGCTGCCCAGGATGCTGCTCTGGCTGCCGAGGTGTCTGCTCAATTTGTGGCGGGCTGCCGTCGTTCACCTGACTCCCTCCAAATAACAATCACCATATACAGTAACCCAAAAATGCAGATAATCTGGTAGATGGTCATTCCAAAACCGACAATCGGGTTTTCCCTGATAAACTCTGATAAGAATCGAT
>WQXZ01000103.1 GCA_009781525.1 Coriobacteriia bacterium
ATCGATAAACCATTGTCGAAGCAAGTTTGTGCTGGATACCTCGGCAGAGACTCTTTCCGTAATACTTTATCTCGCGCTGACTTAGCTTGGTTTATGTTAGAGCAAGTAAAAAGCACTGAGCATTTGCGAAAGGCTCCTGCCTTGAGCAACTGATCGAAGTACTATTTTCGATGATTCTGTCGAGGCAGTTTAGTTCCTTTCTCGGCGCATGCCCTCTTGTCCCAGTGAGCCCCAATCTATTTCCTCCAGCGCGTGCCTCATCCTGAAACGCGGCCAAGTTTTTCTACACACTTTTTGAATTTCCTGTTGACATTGACGTAACGTCAAGGTTTATACTCAGCTCACACTATCAGATGCATTGAAATCAGAAGGCTTGCGAATGGCGTACACAATAAAACAGTTATCGGATCTGGCTGGAGTCAGTACGCGTACTCTGCGCTGGTACGAGAACCAGGGGTTGCTTTGCCCCATGCGACAACCGAATGGATACAGGCTCTACGACGCGACAGCAGTTGAGCGTCTGCAGCAGATACTGCTTTATCGCGAGCTGGGGTTTGACCTGAAGCACATCGGCGAGCTGATGGCGAATCCGGACTACGACACGATAACTGCGCTTCAGCAGCAACTAAAAGCGCTGCAGGTGCAGCAAGCGCAAACTGACAAGCTGATTATGGCGGTACAAAAAACCATCAGGTCGAAACAGGAAGGACTTGAAATGACAGACAGTGAAAGATTCGAAGCGTTCAAGCAGCAGATGCTGGACGAAAACGAAGAGAAGTATGGCGAAGAAATCCGTGAGCTATATGGCGAGCAGGAGATTGAGGCCTCCAACCAGCGGTTCGCCAATATGAGCGAACAGCAGTTCAAAGCAGCCGAAGAGCTGGCAGAAAAAATCACACAGGCGCTCCTGCTGGCGGTGCCAGAGGGCGACTTTACCAGCGAAGCTGCCGAAGAGATTGTCAAAATGCACAAGCAGTGGCTCTGTGTATTCTGGGCATCGTATAGTCCAGAACAGCATAAAGGAGTCGCCCAAATGTATGTCGATGACCCGCGATTCAAGAAGCATTACGACGATATCATTCCTGGTGCGGCTGAGTTCCTCTGCGCCGCGGTCCAGCACTGGGCGTAGCTGCCGGTGGCGGTGACGCCCAGGCACACAGCGCCAGCGTAGCGAGAGCGTCGGTAGGGTGGTGGCGCCCAGGCGTGCTTCGACAGCACGGGCGCTGCTGCCTAGAGAAGCGAGGGTTTATCCACAGAATGGGTTTTGTCGGTGCAGTAGACGGACGCGATTTCTGTATAAACGGGCTGCCCATCGTGGGTGTCCGAACGCATCAGTGAGATGTGGTCAGCCTGCATCGAGGTCGGATGCACCAGTATCTGGGCGTTTTCGGATAGAACCACATCACGTCCAATCGTAATATGGGGAGAATAACGCCGTTTTTCGATATCGAATCCCGCCTGGCGGAGGCCTTTGGTCAGGCTTTCGACCAGCTGGGTGAGCTCGGCGGTTTTTCTGACCCCCATCCAGTGCAGTTTGCCATTGCGACCGTTGAAGGTGCCGGCTCCGTTGATGTCGAGCTGCAGCGGGGTGGGGAAGGCCTCGCGAGCGGAGTCTTGCATGACGTGCGTGATGTCGTTGATGCGGTCGCTTTCGCCGATGAAGACCAGTGTCAGGTGCAGGTTGTCCCAGGCGGTGTAGCGTCCCCTTTTGGCAGCACTGCGCAGGTTGGCGATGGTTTCGCTGAGGGCGTTTTTGACTTCGTCGGTGAAGTTTATGGCGATGAAGAGGCGCACGGTTGGCTTTCCTTCTTGGGTCGTCGGGCAAGGCAGGTGGTTGCGGAGGTCGTCAGGCGGAACGGGTGGTTCGGGTAGATGCGCGGAGCGGGGTGCAGGGCGGCAAGTGTCGCAGTATGTCGCGGGTGCTGCAGGTGCTATGCGCAGCGTTGTTTATCAGATCGGTGCTGGTCTATAGTACGACATGATGCGCCAAGTCTGCTGATTACGGTTGGTTGCCAGCACAGAAAAGCGGGAATTGCGGGCTTGACCCGCAATCTTGCAGTGCCGGAAAGATTCTGAATCAAGTTCAGAATGACGATCGTGTGTGGGTGACTCACGGTCATCATGTTGCGGGTGACTTACGGTCATCGTGTTACGGGTGACTCACGGTCATCGTGTTGCGGGTGACTCACGATCATAAAACTTCCAACAGTCGAGGTGTTGTAGGTTAGAATGGAAGTATGGAATACCGATTAAGAAGCTATCCTTTGTTTTCTGCGTGCGGGCTGAACTGCGGCTTATGCCCTCGCTATCATACACGCGGTACATCCAGATGCCCCGGCTGTGCTGGTGATGGCTTTTCGGCAGTCCATCCTACTTGCGGTGTTTATCTTGCTGTCAGAGGAAAAGTATCGAATTGGATTGTCAATACTTATTTGGGTGTGAGGAGTATCCATGTGAAAGATACGATGGCGCTAGCCTGTACGACTCCTTTATTACCCACAGGAACCAGATTCGTGACCTGGATAAAGCAAAGCAGATGGGCTTGGCAGCATATGAAGCGGAGCTGAATGAAAAAGTACGCGTGCTAGAAAAATTATTGAACGGCTTTGACGACGGGCGGCGAAAGAGTTTTTATTGTGCAGCGGTCAACCTATTAGACTTACCGGATATTGAAGACGTCATGGAGCAGCTCGGCGATGCAATAGACTCAGAATCGCCTCTGAAAACGAAAGCGGCTGCCGCTACTCGTTTACTCGAAGATATGGCAGAGAAAAGTGGCATCTCATTGCAGCTTCGCAAGAAAGCAAAGCAGCCAGGCTTTGCTTATGCAGAGGAGCACCTTGTCAGGCAGTCGACCAGTCCGTTACGTTCAACCAAGCTTTGCTCGTACAAAGAAGCGGTTAACCTCAATAAGATGTTGCTCGACACTACTTTATGGTATTTCCATAATCAAAAATGTAGACTGATCCATCAGTTGCCGAGACTGCAACAAAGAAAAAATCATCTTCTTCAGATATGTAAGTGGAACCGAATCCTTCCGTGTATGTGTTCACTTGAAAGATATAGCAGTTTTCGTTCTTTGAGGCAAAATATGCAGGGTTAGCGTTCCCAAAACCGAAGTACTCCACTCTGTACTCCTCCGAATAGAGCTCACGAACAATCACGGCAGCTTCTTCTTGACTAACCAGGCGAGGGTATACGATCTGTGGTAGGGAGTCGAAAATTAGGTTGTTATAGGATACAACGCTGATTTTGAGCTCACAATATATTGTCTTAGCAGTGGAGACAAGAATAATCGAGGAGCTTCCATCATTGCCTGTTGGTGCGCTTGGAGGTGCGCCTGGTTGAAGCTCGAATGGTTCCTCAGAAAAGAAAACATGAAAACTATGATAAGCATCCCGCGCAAAAGGTACCCTTAGGTTCTCTTGAGCTTCAAAACCGAGGTATGTTATTTCTATTGCAGTAGGATGAGCCCTTGAGATAAGATCACTCGCCTCTTCAACAGTAAGGCCGGGATCTAGCGGCTCTTCTCTATATGTGTAGATAATTGAGCCATCGTCGGCAGAGATGTAGATCAGCCATATTTCTAAGCTCCCTGATACCCCGAAAGTGTTTTGCTCTGAAATCATCCGGCAGACTTCAAAGGCACTGAAATGAGTACGCGAGAAAGGATTCTGAATATCGTGAAAGACATTGCCAAGATAGGTGACGCTACAAACGTCGGGAAAGTGAGCTTCGACAACTGCTTTGGCTTCCTCAAGCGGCACAACATTCGACAGCAGATAATCTCGCGGATCATCGGCGTAAACCAAGCCAATTTGTGGCGATCTGAACGCGAAGTCAGTTTCATCAGTCACTACAACAGCAGCGTCACCACGAACCACAAAACTATAAATACACATGCTACCGTCCCAATGGCAAGTCAGTGCGTATCCTTTGATAGTTCTCCCAGGAAAAAAGGAGCCTGGATAATAACCAAACTCAAAAACCGTCGCATAATTCGGCTGAACAGCAAAGCTACCCTCACGGCTGAGCCCGCCGAAGCTGATGTCATAATCCATACCGACAACATTGAACAGCACCTCGCCGGATTCATTCAGGATAAACTCGGTCAGAGTCACAGAGTCAGGAACCTTTCCATCAAAGGCAATTGTGATTGTCTCCCCATTATTTATCTGGATAAGATCGCCGATTTCGCTCTCGGAAAGGAGTCCCGCGAAGTCGTTTTGAGGGCTGGAGGTACTGCCGCTCCAGTCGGTTCTGTTAACCTGCCAGGCAATCGTGGCCTGGCCATAGCGCACGGTGATGTTCGGCGGCTCGGTCGGGTTCGACACGCGGTTCAGGGCAAAGCCGATGCCCAGCGTGAGCGCAGCCACCACAGCAACGGCGATGACGATGCGCGTCGGCTTACGGAAGTTTAAGATGCTCTTGATACGCTCCTTCAAGCCGCCTTCGCTGAAGGCGAGAGGACTGATGCTGAGCCTGGTGATCCTGCGATTAGCTGAAAGCGAGAGCAAGGTTTGCGAGTACTGCTTTTTGACGCTGTCGCTCACTGTGCTTCCCATCGTGTCTCCCAGCTGCTTGAGCACTTGCTCGTCGCAGGACATTTCCATATCGGCTCCCATGAGCAGGAAGGCGACCCAGGCGAAGAGGTTAAACCAGTGCAGGCAAAGCGTCAGGTAGGCGAGCAACTTGACCAGATGGTCGCGCCGTTGCAGGTGGGTCTGTTCATGCGCCAGCACGTAGCGAAGCTCGCGGTTCGAGAGTCTGGGGGGCAGGTAAATAGCCGGCTTCAGGAAGCCCAGGATGAGCGGTGACTGCAGATAGTCGGACTCATAGACGGGGTATTTGACCTGCGTGGTGGTGGTGTTGCTAGGACTCGCCGACCGCAGGTTGCGCTTCAGGTTGAGGTAGGTAATCAGTCCATACAGCGCCATCACTACCAGCCCGATAATCCAGACGTAGGCAGCGATAGTCGTCCAGGTTTGCAGAAGGCTGGTACCCAGGGCGGCTGTGCCCGCTGTACCAGTGATTTCAGGTGCGATTATTGGACCAGCAGCAGCAGCCGAACCAGCAGGAGTATTGGGAGCGGTGGGTAGAATTCTGTTTACCACATCGTTCAATGCGTCGATGCCACTGTCGATGCGTGGAACCGGCTGCGAAGCGATGTCAGGCGGAATCGACCTGGCGTTAAACGGCATCAGGCTGAATCGCGCCTCTATCGAGAACGGAACCAGCAGCCTGAATCCCGCCACCGCCCACAGGCAGTACGAAATCACCTTGGGAGCCTTGCGCAACGGCAACCTGACCAGGCAGATTCCAGCAATGACAAAGGCTCCCGTCAAGCTCATATTTAATATGGATAAGAACAAGCTGCTCATGCTAGTCACCCGTGCTCTCGGAAGGTTGGGCGACGGCTCTGCTGCCTGCTTGCTTAGTCGTGGGCTGGCTGGCTGGCTGGTCGGATGCGTCGTAGCTGTCGATCAGCTGTTGCAGTTCGTCGATCTGTTGTTGGCTGAGCTTTCTGCTTCGGGTAAATGCAGCGACAAAAAGCGGTAGGGAGCCGTCAAAGGTATCATCGACAAAACGCGAGCTCTGCTCTGCAATGAACTGCTCGCGGGTGTAGAGCATGCTTACCGTGGCTTGCAGATTTTGGGCGATTCCCTTATCTATCAGGAAGCGCAGAATGCTGAACGTAGTTGATTTCTTCCAGCCGAACTCCTGCTCGGCCAGCCGGATCACCTGCATTGAGGCTATTGGAGCATAGCTCCAAAGCAACTCAGCCAGCCGCATCTCGGCATTTGTCAGTTTAAAGTCAGGTTTCATTAAGTAGCCACCTTTCGAGCGTGCTTTTAGATACGCTCCCAAGCGCGCTCCAAGCGCGCCCCAAGCGCGCATTCTAGAACGCGTGAATCAGTACCTGGAACACAATGGAGCACAAGGTCTAATCTTTCTAGACCAATAGTAGTCTAAACCTTTTCGACCTGTGTGTAAAGAGGTGGTTTTTTGTTCTACTGCTATCAGCCTGCATAACTGCGTTTACTGTTGTCGACTACTTGATCCCCATTGATTACCGCAGCACAATTCGATTCATGCAATCAACCACCTTTAGCGCACGACCTCAGCCTTTGGCAGCCGACCTAATCAAACCTCCAACTCTACCGTCCACCCATTACCTCAATCAACCTGTCAGCCATGCCACCCACCTACACCAGCTTCCAGCCCTGCCGTCCACCTCCACCTCGTTCCTCCTCCAGCTTCCAGCCCTGCCGTCCACCTCCACCTCGTTCCTCCTCCAGCTTTAGAATCCACCCCAATTCCAGCTTTTAGACGATTTCTGCAACTTTTTTGCGGTTGGGGCGCAGAAGAAGGCGCTAAATGACCTAACAAGTGTTGCATATGCAACAATAAGGTGGTAAAT
>WQXZ01000104.1 GCA_009781525.1 Coriobacteriia bacterium
ACGGCTGGCAAACCACTTCACCCCGAATATGCAGATTGCAAGGTATACTATGCCGATGACGATTCTGGCTTTGGATATCGGCAAAGTTCGCACTGGAATAGCTGTCAGCGATTCGAGCGAAACAGTTGCGTCTCCGTTGAGGGTGATCCCGACAGCGCAGCTTCTGGGTGGATCGGCTGAATTTCGCAGGCTGGTTTCTGACTATCACAACATACGTTTGCTGGTTGGTCTTCCGATTTCTTTAGATGGAGAAGAACACGCTCAAGCTTCATGGGTACGCGATGTAGCTGCAACTATTGCTCAGACCTACAACCTTGAGCTTTTCTTCTACGACGAGAGGCGTAGTACCAGCCAGGCAACAGAGATGATGCGCGAGATGGGTTACAATGCTCGTACTATGCGCGACAAAATCGACATGGTTGCAGCAGGTGTTTTTTTGCAAAGTTATCTGGATAGCCTGCGCAACGAAGGCAGGCAGTAGCTATGGCCGCGAGGCACTCTAGAGAGAATACTCCTGACACTGGTTCGAGAGGTGGTAGGGGTGGTAGTTTTGCTGATTCGGACTCGACCCAGCGTCGGCAGAGTAGTCAGCAGTCCCCAACCGGGCGGCAGGCACCGCAGCAAGCCCGGAAGCAGCCGACCACCCGGCAGCAAACCCCAGCCGGTGCGCTACCCCGGCAGCCGCAGCAAGCCCGGAAGCAGCCGACCACCCGGCAGCAAACCCCAGCCGGTGCGCTACCCCGGCAGCAAACCCCAACCAGGCGGCAGGCATCTCGGCTGCCCGACCCAGGGCTAGCCGACCATCGGTTGCCCGACCCCAAGCCAATCAACAACAAGCAAGCAACTGCGCAGGCTGCGCAGCAGGCAGCGCAAACCCGCCGCGCTCAAATGGCAGCGCGCAAGAATACTGCCAAAGCCAAGCAGCGCTCCATTCGTGCCGTGAGAACGAGGGACGCAGCCGAGAGGCGCGAGGGTTTATCCAGAGGTGAAATGCTTAAGCGATCCGGTCGATCTCTACTCACGCCGATCATCGCTATTGTATGCCTTGTTGTGCTGTCAGGTACCGCTTTCTTTTTGGGGCTGCCAAAACTGCAGGCGCTGTTCAAACCGCCTGAATTCGTGTCGGGGGTCGAGGTCGAGGTCTACATTCCCGAGGGGTCTTCAGCGCGGCAGATCGCTCAAACTCTGAAAGATAAGGGTGTCATTGCCGATGCAAGTGAGTTTCTCAGTGTCTGCCGCAGCCTTGCTGTCACTGACAGCCTGAAGCCTGGAAGATACCATCTGGTGTCGGGCATGCCGCTGGATGAGCTGGCGGCATTATTGGTCGCAGGGCCACCGGACAACAGCAATCGGCTGACGATTCCCGAGGGATTCACCGTTGAGCAGACCGCGGCAAGAGTTGAGGAAGCATGTGGGATCTCGGCAGAAAGCTTTCTCGCAGAGGCAAATAACGCAGCCAAGTACGAAGCTGATTATTCATTTCTAAAGGGATGTTATAACAATTCACTAGAGGGGTTTCTGTATCCGAAGACCTACCAGATCCCGCTCGGAGCCGATGCTCAATACGTCGTGCGCACACTGCTGAATCAGTTTTCGATAGAGACCCAGGGAATCGACTGGGGTTTCGCCGAGTCGCGCGGCCTATCAGCCTATGATGTCGTGGTCATGGGATCGCTGATCGAGCGCGAGACCGCGATTCCTGAAGAACGCGAGCTGGTTGCATCCGTTATCTACAATCGGCTGCGCAATGGCACTGCTCTGCAGATCGATGCGACCATCGTCTACGCACTGAACGACAGCGAGCGCAACTACAGCGAACGACCGCTGCTCTATTCTGACCTGGAGGTCAACAGTCCCTACAACACATACAAGAATGTCGGGCTGCCGCCAGGTCCTATTTGCTCA
This sequence comes from Coriobacteriia bacterium, assembly GCA_009781525.1. Taxonomy (GTDB): domain Bacteria; phylum Actinomycetota; class Coriobacteriia; order Coriobacteriales; family UBA8131; genus WQXZ01. The sequence goes on from WQXZ01000104.1 coordinate 1,906, forward strand.
CCACGCGCACTGTCGATCCAGGCTGCCGCGAAACCTGCGGATACCAGCTATTACTACTACGTGTTGACCTCATTGGAAGGCTACCACACTTTCTGCACCACCCTTGAAGAGTTCAACGCCGCCCAAGCTGAGTACCGACGCGTCTTCGGGCTTGATTAGGCAGGGTAGGCAGGGCAAACGAGGCTGGGTGCGGTATCCGGACATGCGCCAAACGCAATGGTAGAGCAAACGAAAAAAGCACGTAAAAACCGCGTTCTGGTGCCAGACCGCTACCTCGAGTCGGTAGTGCTACTCACGCCCGACTGGCTACGAGCAAACGGCATTGAGGCGCTACTGCTTGACATCGACAACACGCTGGTTTCACGCGCCACTCAGCAGATTCCCGACGACGTACGAGCGTGGATCGACTTGCTCATCGCCCAGGATTTCAAGCTGCACCTGATAACCAACAACTGGCACAAAGTGGTACTCCAGACCGCCGAAAACCTCTTGCTGCCGATTATCTACAAAGCCATGAAGCCGCTGCCGATAAGCCCCCTCCGCGCCCTCCGCCGTCTGGGAGTAAAGCGCCACCAAACCATCCTGGTCGGCGACCAGATGATGACCGACATTTTCGCAGCCAAACTACTGCGCATGCGCTCCGCTCTGGTTCAACCTCTGACCCAAACCGATCTGACCCATACCAAGCTTCTCAGAAATGTGGAGAAGATCTTGCTTGGCGCAAGGCAGCCGGAGGCTGATAGAAGCGAACTCGATGGGGACGGCATTTGAGGTCGGACGCGACTTGAGGTATGCGATTAAGACCGGATCGCTCCGCCACCAGGTGACCACCTCCAGCTGCCACCAGGTGACCGCCACCAGCCCGCAGCCAGCGGCCTGACATCAACCACCACCGGCTCGCAGCCTGCAGCCATAGCCTGCCACCACCGCCCCGCAGCTCGCCACCCCAACCCCAACCCCAGCCCGCATCCACAGCCAGCCTTGTACGCAACCTGTGTGGACCATGGCAAGAGTTCGTAACAGTTTTTTGCGGTTTAGTACAGAATCAGCCCCTTTAACAGCCTCAAAAAGACGATAAACGAGCCAAATAGCGCAATATACCGGCTTTTTGGCGATAAACACGCACGGTTTTTGTACTAAACCGCAAAAAACTGTTACGAATCCACAGCGACGACTTCGAGAAGCTTACCTGAAGCCTGCTGCGCTGAAGACACGGTGCGATTACAAGTACCTACCACCACCTCATGCGCTCTCTCACTGCCCCGGCTTACCACCACAACTCGCCGCAACATACGCGCTCCTACCATCTCGACCAGCTGTAGATTCAGGTTGTCGCAAACCAGCAGTTCGGCGTATAGTATCGTTAACAAAAAACTAGTTTTCTGGGAGTGTTGATATGTCTACAGATATTCGTTTGAAACGATTGAATGATTCATTACTTGAGAAAGAGCTTGACGCCTATCTGGCAACTCGCACATCCGATATCCGCTGGCTAACCGGCTTTAGCGGAGTGTTTGACGAGGAAGTTGCCCATGCTTTGCTGGTTGCGTCGTCACGTCTGGTTGCAGACCCGCTACGATTGTTGCATACAGATATGCGCTACGCAGGAGCGATGAAGGCGCAGAGCAGTGGTGTATTGGATGTGCTGGATGGCGAGCGTAAGGCACACAGCCTGTTTGTGGTTGAACAGCTAAAGGCAATCGGTGTGACACCTGCTGGCGGTGGCGGTGTAGCCCAAACCGGTGAGCCACTGAAAATCGGTATCGAAGCAGACTTGCCACTCTCCAGCTATCGCGCACTGGTCAAAGCTCTAGATGAAGCAGAGATCGGTGCTTATGAGCTGGTTGAGATTGCTGCTTTGGTCGAGCAGTTGCGTGCGCTAAAAGATGCAGTAGAGATCGAGACGATGAGAACCGCCCAGCAGATAACTGATGCCGGTTTCGCCCACATGTTAGAGTTCATCAAGCCAGGGCTGACCGAGTTTGAGGTGGCTGTTGAACTGGAATTCTTCATGCGCAAGAATGGCTCAAAAGGTCTGGCTTTCGGTGTGATTGTTGGCAGTGGACCAAACTCGGCTAATCCACATGCAATACCAGGAGACAGGGTTATTGAGCAAGGTGACCTGATAGTGCTTGACTTTGGTGCAAAACTGGATGACTACCGCACTGATATGACGCGCACTGTCGCGGTCGGCAAGGCATCCGAGCGCCAGCGTGAGATTTATAACACAGTGCTTGAAGCGCAGCTGGCAGTGCTTGAGATGATGAAGCCTGGCGTTCCGCTGGTCGATCCATTTAACAAAGTTAACGAGATATTCGCAGCTCACGGCTTCGATGCACTCAGCCATGGCTTGGGACACGGTGTCGGCATTGACATCCACGAGTCACCGACCATGGGACTGAACGCTGTCGGTGAACTAGCTCCAGGGCAGATTCTGACCGTAGAACCAGGTATCTATATCGAGGGACACGGTGGAGTTCGCATCGAGGACTTCGGCGTAGTAACCGCAGACGGTTTCGACAACTTTACCGCGTCACCCAAGCAGTTGATCGAGCTGTAGCAGCTGAAGATTGCCGCAAGGTCGCTGTGCAGCTGCAACACCACGCAGCGTCGAGTTGCAACAACGCAAAGTGGCGCCGAACCGCCACGCCACGCACCTCCACACGCCGAGTTGCAACAACGCGAAGGGCGCCGCACCGCCACGCCACGCTACGCACCGCCGCGCCGCGCGGTCGCTCCAGGCAGAGCAACGTGATCTACTCCAGATGTTCGGCAAACTGGATGCGCATACCATCCGGATCGCTGAAAAAGATAAACCTGATCGACGCGTTTGGCGACCGAGGGTCTTCGTAGGCGATTTTCTTCTCGGTCAGCAAAGCCATCTTGTCGTCGAGCGAGTCGACTTCGAAACCCCAGGAGATGTCGCTGCCGACATTGGTCTCGCGGCCTTCGGCGTCGGCAATCAGCTCGATTTCGGTGTCGCCAGCCCCGCCCATGAAGGCGATTTCGCTGCCAGAGCCAGATGCGAATCGGCGGCTGACCGAGAGACCCAGAATCTCCTCATAGAAACGAATGCTTGCATCAAGGTTCTTGACTCGTAATGTGCTCCACAAAAACTTCATCGTTTACTCCTCCCACTTCCCAACACCACGTTTAAGTCGTTATTGCCACTATAGTAGCAGTTCCGATTGTTATGCGTTAGCGCATGGTCACAGGAGCCATCATTTGCTATCAGGGAATTCTGTTGGCGCGCTCGAAAGCACGCACAACCATCCACAATGCTTGACCAAGAACAAATGTTCGTATACAATAAGGGGAGAAATTCACCATTTTTCACCTTCAGGGAGGGCGCAGATGGAACTGATAGATAAGCTGACCATTCTGGCAGATTCAGCCAAGTATGATGTTGCCTGCACTTCGAGCGGGGTCGACAGGAAGGCAGTAGCAGGCCAGTTGGGTTCGACGACCGCGCTTGGCATCTGTCATGCGTTCTCTGAGGACGGTCGATGCGTTTCGTTACTTAAAGTGTTGCTATCGAATGCCTGCTCTTATGACTGTAGTTACTGTGTGAATCGACGGAGTAACGACACGCTGCGTGCGACCTTCACTGGCGAGGAGCTGGCAGAGTTGACGATAGAGTTCTACCGGCGAAACTACATCGAGGGGCTGTTCTTATCCTCTGGAGTGCTTGGAACGCCTGACTATACTACCGAGCGGATGATTGAAGCAATTTCGATACTTCGCGAGAAGTATGGTTTTCGTGGCTACATTCACGCCAAAGCAATCCCAGGCACATCGGATGAACTGTTGGTGCGACTGGGGGTTCTGGTTGACCGAATGAGCGTCAACATCGAGCTGCCGACAGAGACCAGCTTGAAGACCTTGGCTCCCGACAAGGGCAAAGAAGGTATTCTGCCACCGATGCGATTCATCAGAGATGGAATCAAAGAGAACTACCAGGACAAAGCTCTAAGCAAGGTCAGGCGAACCCGATTTGTTGCTGCTGGTCAGTCAACCCAGATGATAATCGGCGCATCACCTGAGACAGACCACCACATTCTAAAACTCTCAGCCAGCCTTTATAAAAACCTTGAGCTGAAGCGGGTGTTCTTCAGTGCATATATTCCGGTCAGCGACAATCCGCTGCTATTGGGAGTGCAGGAGGCTCCGTTGTTGCGCGAGCATCGGCTTTATCAAGCTGACTGGCTGCTGAGGTGGTACCGATTTGATGTAAACGAGATTCTGACAGAGAATCAGCCCTGGCTTGACCCACTGATTGATCCAAAAGCGAATTGGGCTTTGAATAACATGCAGTACTTTCCGGTTGAGGTAAATAAAGCTGATTACGATATGCTGCTTCGGATACCAGGGGTCGGGGTTACTGGAGCACGCAGGATAGTGTCAGCGCGGCGGGAGCGATCGCTTGATTTCGATGACTTGCGTAGATTGAGCATTACGATGAAGCGAGCCAGGTACTTTATCACCTGCCGTGGTTTGATGGATGCTGGAG
>WQXZ01000105.1 GCA_009781525.1 Coriobacteriia bacterium
CGAGATCCTCCTTTGGCGGACAAGACATGTGATGTACGTGGTTGGTTTCGCGGACATTTTTGGTGATGTATGTCGCTTTCTTGAACAATCAGGGTATTCCGTGATACATTAGATTCATCCACCAATAGAGGAGAAATATGAAAGTCTTACTACGCGTTGCTAAAGAAGCAGCCAGGTATAAGGGGCTTCTGATACTTGGCGCAGTTAGCACACTGATTCTGACCTGCATAAACCTGATTGCCCCACGTTTGATGGCGATTATGACCAATCTGGTCGCAGCTGGGTTGGACGAAGATGGACTACGCCAGATTGTGATGATTGCCTGCACTCTGCTCGGTCTGTATCTTCTCAGAATTTTGTTCCGTTTTTTGAGCAATTACATGTCGCACAAAGCAGCATGGCATCTTGTTGAAGAGATCCGCATCAAGATCTATGGCAAGCTTCAAGCTCTGTCTATGGATTTCTACAGAGCCAACCAGACAGGAGATCTGGTCAGTCGCACTATCAGCGACACTGCTACCTTCGAGCAACTTTACGCTCATATCATGCCCGACACCGTTACTAACGCAATCACTGTTGTCGGTGTCACAGCGTTGGTCTTCTCCATAAATGCAAAACTTGCTGCGCTTACATGTATTCCGATTCCATTTATTCTGTGCTCGAGTTGGTTCTTTGCAAAGAAGGTCAGACCAAACTTCCGCGAAACCCAGCGCTCTCTGGGCGATCTTTCAGCGCAGCTTTTGGATAATTTTGCCGGCATTCAGGAGATTCAGGTCTTTGGTCAGCAGCAGCCTGCTGCTGAGAAAGTTGAGCAGAAAGCATCGGTTTTCACCCGTTTTATGCTGCGCGCTCTTAAGCTGAGCGCGGTCTTTAACCCGACAGTGGAGTTTCTGACCGCTATCGGCACGGTAATCGTCGTTGGCTTCGGCGGTTATCTGGCTTACTTGGGGCAGATTTCTATCGGTGACATTGTGGCTTTCTTGCTCTATCTGGCGTTATTCTATGCGCCGATTACCGGATTGGCTAACCTGCTTGAGCAGATTCAGCAGTCGCTAGCCGGTGCTGAGCGTATCATCGAGATCTTGGATGCCCCAGAAACAGTGCACAATAAGCCGGGTGCAACACCACTTGACGATCCCAAGGGTGAGATTACATTTGAAAATGTCAGCTTCTCTTATGTTGAGGATGTTCCTGTTCTAAAGGATGTCTCCTTCTCGGTGCGTCCAGGCGAGATGATTGCCCTGGTAGGCGCAACAGGAGTTGGTAAGACCACGGTTGCTCAGCTGGTATCTCGCTTCTACGAACCGCAAGAAGGCGTGATAAAAATGGATGGGCGCGACTTGCAAAGCATTGAGCTCTCAGACCTTCGCAGCCATATTGCCATGGTCTTGCAGGACACTTTTCTTTTCAATGGAACCATCGGCGAGAATATCGCCTTTGCCAAACCGCATGCTACTGAGGCAGAGATTATCCAGGCTGCGAGCATCGCTCGCATTCACCAGGATATCCTTGAGATGCCTGATGGCTACGAAACCAAGGTCGGTGAACGTGGAGCAAAGCTATCCGGTGGACAAAAGCAACGCATTGCCATTGCTCGGGCTGTGTTATGTGGAGCGCCGGTACTGGTACTTGACGAGGCGACTGCCTCGGTTGATGTAAAGACCGAGTCTGACATTCAACAAGCAATAATTGAACTAACTGGAACCCGCACGATAATCGCCATTGCGCATCGCCTCTCAACTATAAGGCGGGCGTCGACCATACTGGTCTTCCATGAAGGCCAGATCGTTCAGCAAGGTACTCACGAAGAGCTGTATGAGATTCCAGGGCTCTACCGCGATATGTGTCTAGTGCAGGAGCCAGCCGCGTAGAGGCTGGCGCGCGGGGCGCACAGCACGCGGGCTGCACGCGGGCTGTACGCGAGGTCTGGCCTCGGGCTGCACGCGAGGTCTGGCCTCGAGTAAGCCTCTCGGAACCCTCGCGATGGATTCGTAACAGATAATTGCGGTTTAGTACAAAACCATAGAGGTATTTAGCGTCAAAAGGTAGGTAACTGGCGCTTTGAGGCACGTTTTACCACTTTTTGAGGCTGCTACAGAGGTTAATCCTGTACTAAACCGCAATTATCTGTTACGAACTCCTTCTCGAGTTCGCGCCGACTGATCTCAAGTTGCGGTTGATTTCTTTGTGGTTGATTGGGTTGATGGGGTTGATGGTTGCTTGCTGTATCCAGCGCTACTACTGAGATCATCCGTCGCAGGTTTACGCAATGCGATAACTAGAGCGCGCACCCACCTTCCCGGTAAGCAAGCATTTGAATCTATCTCAACAGGTCTTTATAAGAGCAAAACTCTTAACTCGCGTCTTGCGGCAACGAAACCTGAACCTGGATGACGCATTTGCCTGCCAAGATGGTGAGAGAGCTGCCTTGCTACTGTTTCAAGTTCATCAGAATTTCTAATCTGGTTCCGTGTTACGGTTATTACGGTTACGCCTGCTAATCCCAAGGCATTACGGCGTTTGGAATCATCGGCGATTCGCCTTGATCCAGTGTGAAAAGCGTCACTGTCGTATTCTGCTGCGACCTTACCGTCAGGCTAATAAAGATCACAGTAGAAGTTCGCCTTACTCAAAGTGCTTTTTGTTGCTCTGGTTGGCGCTATTTGAGCATTCAGACTTGGTTTAGGCAAACCATATCCACCGAGCTTTTTCGGCAGGGTAAGAAGCATCGAAAGAATCGTCTCCATTGGAGATGCTGATCCATCGATGATGAAACGTACAGCTCTAGCTGCTTTTTTCTGCCCATGCGCGTTACTCATGTGAGAGACATAAGCTTTTAATTTTCTAACACTGGTAAGCGGGTGTCGTGTATAAAAACCCATACTGGAGTTGTCCAAGCTTTCACCAGCCGTGTTGTCGTCACTCGCTAGCCTACCAGCGTCTTTTTCTGCAACAAGCGAATAAACTCCACAGAACTCATAACCCAACTCAATCAGTTTCACCAGAGAAAGCCTACTTGCCATTTGAAAAAAGCAGAATTCAGGCGAGCTGACCACAAGTCCATCGCCACAGTTAATTAAACTGCCGACAGGCACTGGGTGGCTGAAGGTATTATGTCTAAGCCCCTCAATCTTTCGCCGAGCTTTATTGTTCCTGGTAAGAACATCAATAGGTAAATTGAGCTCATGTTTGGCAGTATTTAACAAAACTGCACGGTCATACGCAGTGGAAGGCAGTCCATGCTGGTGGAACGCTTGGGTCGAAAGTTGAGCAGAATCAGCTCCATATCGGCGCCAGTACTCTAGTGCAGAGCTATGGCTAATGAAAATCTCCATGTAGTTGTCCTATTGGTTCGTAGTCAAAAATTGCGGTTTAGTACAAATCGAAAGCCATAAACGGCCAATTCGAGCCTTCATTTTACTCGAAATCGCCGTTTTGACCGTAAAACAAGCAGGAATCTGTTCATTTCATGTACTAAACCGCAATTTCCTGCTGCGAGCTGGCTACTCTTGCACCTTCGAAGGAAGGCCCGTTATCCGGTTAGCAAGCGGCGGATGGTGGACGGGCTGCAGCAGCAGCTGGCTGCGAAGAGGCTATCGCGGATGCTGCGCAGGTGCGCTGCATGCGGACGGGTGCTGCGCGGGGGCGCTGCATGCAGATGCCGACTGCATGCAGACGCGGGCTGCCCGCGAGCAGGCAGCTACACGAATAAACCGGCGAACTCTCCGAGGCCGTTTTCGAAGTCGACTCCGTATTTGGGATCGTCAGCTGCTGCATAGGTACGTCTGATGGACTCCAAGGTAAAATCGCAGGCGATCTTGATGGATTCAGCCAACGTGCGCTCATTTACGATTGCTGCCAATAAGGCACTGGCGTAGATATCGCCTGTACCATGGTAGTAGCCTTCGATTCTTTCTGTGAAGTAATAATCGATGCTGTCAGTCTCACGCGTATATGCAGCCGCTCCGATGCGGTCAAAGGCAAAGCTGACGCCGGTCAGTACCACCTGTCCCGGCCCCAGCTCTGCTAGCTCTCTTAACAGCTCCTCAATCAGCGGTTGGTCATAGTCTTCGCCTGGATACTCACGACCAAGAATCAAGGTTGCCTCTGTCAGGTTCGGTACGATCAGATCTGCTCCAGCGCAGAGGTCTCTCATACCTAATGCAAAATCCATGTCAAAAGCCGGGTATAGCACCCCATTATCTGCCATTGCAGGATCAACATATATCAGCGCGCCCTTCTGCCTGTACTGGTCAAATATATCTGTAATCAGCTTCTGCTGCTTCATGCTGCCTAGATAGCCTGTATAGACTGCAGCAGCCTGAAGGTCAAGGCTTTGCCAGTGCGCGACAATCGGCTCGATGTCCTCAGTCAGGTCTCGAAAGGTGTAGCCTTCAAAACCACCGGTATGTGTTGACAGAATCGCGGTTGGTAGTATTGAGGTTTCGATACCTGCTGCCGATATTATCGGCAGTGCTACTGTCAGTGAGCAGCGTCCGACACACGAAATGTCCTGAATGGTAATGATACGCTTCTGCATGGGGTCCTCCTCCTAGGCTTGCTCAGCAGCCTTTCTTGCTTCAACCAGTTCAGCTGCTGTGTCGCGTAGTATATACTTCTGAACCTTCTTGCTGGTAGTCTCTGGATACTCATCTACAAAAAAGACGTACTTGGGGGTCTTGTAGCGTGCCATTCTGTCAATCACCGACTGGCGAATACCCTCTTCAGTCAGCTGGTAGCCATCCCGGGTTTTGATGAAAGCCACCACAATCTCGCCATAGTGCTCATCCGGTGCTCCAACCACCTGAGCGTCCAGTACTCCTTCAACCTGGAGCAGGAAGTTCTCAATCTCAAGCGGATAGATATTCTCCCCACCTCTGATAATCATGTCTTTGATGCGTCCGGTTATCTTGTAGTATCCGTCCTCGTCGAAGCTGCCCAGGTCGCCGGAGTGCAGGTAGCCGTCGGCATCGATTGCCTCAGCTGTGGCTTCGGGCATTTTATAGTATCCACGCATGACATTGTAGCCCTTACAGCAGATCTCGCCGATCTCGCCAGAGCCCAGAATACGCCCAGTTTCAGGGTCGACAACCCGCACGCTGACGGCGTCGTGCGGACGGCCGACGGTGTTCAGGCGATGCTCCAGGCTGTCGTTCCACGAGGTCTGAATGAACACTGGGGAGGTCTCGGTCAGACCGTAGCAGTTGGTGATTTCTTTCATACCCATGCGCTCGATGCACTCGCGCACCACCTCGGGTGGCACCGCAGCCCCGGCGATGATTCCGGTGCGCAGGCTGGTCAGGTCAAACTCGTTGAAGCGTGGATGGTTTAGCTCGGCGATGAACATCGTCGGCACGCCATAGAGCGCAGTCGCCCGCTCGCCATGCACGGCTTGTAGCACCTGCAGCGCGTCGAATTCCTCGACCACGACCATTGTCGCATGGTGGGTTAAAATTGCCATCACACCCAGCACGCAGCCAAAACAGTGAAAGAATGGCACCGGCAGGCAGACTCTGTCGGCAGCAGTCAGTCGCTCCCCCTCGCCGATGTAGAAGCCGTTGTTCAAAATGTTCCGATGCGTCAGCATCACGCCTTTAGGAAATCCGGTCGTGCCCGACGTATACTGCATGTTCACGGCGTCGCGATTGGTAAAGCTACCGCGCGTCTCTTCAAGCAGCGCGTCGCTCATGTGCGAACCCAGCAGAATCAGCTCTGGCGCTGAGTAAAAGCCGCGATGCTTCTCGGGCCCCAGATAGACCAGATTCTTCAGGAATGGATACTTTTCTGTTTGTAGGTGCCCGCGCTCGTAGGTTTCAGACTCGGGGATAAGTTCACGGATAATCTTAACGTAATCAACATCGCGCCAGGCATCGATGATACAAAGCGTGCTCATGTCGGACTGCTGGAGCACGTAGTCAAGCTCGTGGCTCTTATAGGCTGGGTTCATGGTAACCAGCACCACCCCGATTTTCGCTGTGGCAAACATCAAGGTCAGCCAGTCCGGAATGTTTCTAGCCCAGACTCCCAGGTGGTCGCCTGGCTTCATGCCTATTGATAGCAATCCCTTTGCCAGGTTATCGGTGCGAATGTCGAAGTCGCGATAAGTCCAGCGCAGATTGCGGTCGTGGTAGACAATGAACTCCTGGTCAGGGTCAAGCTCTACCTGCATGCGAAAGTAGTCGCCGATAGTCATCTCGGTGTGCAGCGGATAGTCGTCGCTACCAGCCAGGGACGCGAGGTCGATGCCTGCAAGGTCGTCGCTGGTTGCGTCACCAGCGCCCGCGTTAGCCGCGTTGCCCGTGCCACCCGCCGCGCCCGCGTCACCAGCAGCCGTGCCACCCGCCGCGCCCGCGTCACCAGCAGCCGCGCCACCCGCCGCGCCCG
>WQXZ01000106.1 GCA_009781525.1 Coriobacteriia bacterium
CCTCAGGACGCGTCAGCATCTATCTGAGTGGTGCTGCGATCGCCGGTCTGGCAGAGTCGACTGTAAGCCTTGTGATAGTAGCGAAGGTCAACAGCACCTGGGTCTCAGGGGATATCGTAAATGTCGCGAGAATCTATTACCAGCGCGACAAGGAAGTGATTCCGAACCCGAATACCAGCACGCCTGATGAGAGCACCGATGTCACTGTTCCGTACAGACCGGTTCGCTATACTCTAACTTACAACGCAAACAGCGGCGTAAATGCCCCGATCGACCCGAACAGCCCCTATATTCGCGGCACACAGGTAGTAGTACTTGGCCAAGGCGGCATGTATAGAACCGGCTACAACTTCGTTGGTTGGGCTACCTCAAGTACAGGACCTGCAGTATATGGAGCTGGATCAAGATTCAACATCAACAGCAATACTACATTGTATGCTGTATGGGCTTTGATACCGATAACACCACCGACACCGACCACCTATACCGTCAGCTACCTGCCTGGCGCATACGGAACATTTGCGCCACAGGTCACCACCGGCCTCGCATTCGGAGCAGCGACTCCAGCAGCACCAGCAGTGACAGGCCAAGATGGGTGGGAATTCATCGGATGGGCACCTGCGGTTCAGCCGACTGTAACAGGTAGCATCAGCTACATCGCTCAGTGGGCAGAGACAGAGCCAGACACCCATATAGTGATCTTCCTTGACTGGAACGATGTTGTACTCAAAGTTGAAGAAGTTCCCGATGGTCAGGCTGCAACTCCGCCAGAAGACCCATCGCGTGAAGGTTACGAGTTTGTCGGTTGGGATCAGGACTTCACCAATGTCACCTCAGACATGACGATACGTGCAGTCTATGAACTGATTGACGAGCCCACGATTGTTCCATTGACACCGGGAGACCGGGCATGGGCTCTGCTAAACCTGATTCTGGCAGTTATCGGAGTCGTACTGGCTATCGCAACGCTGATCTCCTACTTCTCAAAGCGTAAAGAAACCGAGGAGGATGAAGAGAGCAACGTACAGACAACCAGCCGCAAGCGGTTCGCGCTACGGATTTTCAATGCAATCCTGGCTGTCACAGCAGTGATTCTATTCCTGCTCACCGAAGATATGACCCAGCCGATGATCTTCGTCGATTGGTGGACCATCTTCCACATCATCATCTTCATCTTGCAGGCAATTGCCACAGTGCTTGTCAGAAACAAGAAAGAAGATGAAGAAGAGCTGCAGAAACCGGATAGCTTGGCTGTCTAGCAAGTAACCTGCCAGAGAGGCAGAGCAAAACTGAATTGGCACCCCTGCTTCGGCGGGGGTGCCAGCCTGTTCAGTATAAAACCCATGTGGATAAAACCTCTCTTGCTAAACATAAACAAGACGTAAACTGTTGCTCGAGTTATTAGACCAGTAGCAAGAGCTTATGTAGAATGTTGCATATGGCATGAGCCTAAGGAGTGATGCTGTGTTTGAGAACGACTATATAATGAGGATGATATTGCAGTATCTGAGGTTCTTGCGCCAGGCTCTTCAGCAAAAGCATAAGGATCCTCGCGAAGCGGCAATGGATATTGAGCAGCAGATAGGCCAGGCTGTGAACATCGACTCGAGCCTGCTTTTCTCGCTATCTCCTGACTCAATGGTAGCTATGCTTGAATTGAGTGGGTATGATCAGCGGCTGGCAGAGTATATGGTGCGAGCTATGGCTTTGAATGCTAGCCTGCTTGAACAGGCTGGTTTTATTAATCAAGCAGACCTTCGTCGTCAACAGCTTGAGGCTTTGATTCTTTCTTTCAGGCTGGAAATCGAAGCAGCTGAACTGACAGTAGAGGCACTAGAGGCATTCACCGAATCACAGATCAAAGAGTATGGTGAGTAGTTAGCTCTCAGGACATGCATAAACTATCGTCGCTATTTTCGATACCATGTGTTTAGTCATGAAGCTCTTAGGCATATTATCTATTTACGCTATTTTTTCTGTAGCGCAAGGCTAGAACAATTGTTAAACTAAAAGCCTGTCAAACGTTGGAGTGAAGTATTGATTTAGCCACATCAGACGACACAACCGTCTTTGAAAGGATCCAATATGGATGATACCGGAGTGAGCACCCTTCTTGATGAGCTTTCTGACCTGATAGAGGATGGAAAAGCAGCAATAGGAAACAAAGACAAACGGCAAATCGATGCCGGTGTGGCACACGAGATTATTGACGAGATCAGGCAGAAGTTCCCAGAAGAGCTAGCCGAAGCTCGTAAGGTTCTACGTGAGCGTGATGATCTTTTAGCCGACGCTGAGATGGAGGTTAACAGGATAATCGAAGACGCAAGAAACCAGGCACTGTTGATTGCTTCCGAGCAGGAAATCGTCCGGATTGCACAAAGCCAGGCAGAACAGGTTTTAAGAGATGCCCGGGAAGCTGAGCGGCAGGTTCGCTCAGGAGCTGAGGATTATGCCGACAATGTGTTAAGTCATATCCAGAGCACGCTTGAAACACTTACAGACAATATCAATCGTTCGCGGGAACGCCTTAACAACCGTGGAATCCGCTGAGAATACTGAGAGCATCGCGCCAGCTGCAACACCACAATTCAGCTATCGACTTCTTCCTGAGCTAGTAGACACAGGAAGCGATGTTACGCTTGCTGGCACACTTGCTCTTTCCCAGTTCAATCGAGGAGCATTACAGATCAGGCTATCCGACGGAGTTTCTTATAACTTAAACCTGTCGAATACCGGCACTGGTGTCTTGCTGAGTGGTACCGCACATGCTGAGGCACTGACAGACTGCACTCGATGCTCTGAAGAAGCAAAAATCAGTCTGCAAGCCGAGGTAGAAAGCTATTTCATCATAGACCAACGCTATCACGATATTGCTGAAGAAGACGATACAGCAATCATCGTGGGGCGAGATGGCAAAGTTGATCTGGTCGAGCCGATAGTAGCCGGACTGGTACTTGAAGTGCCTTTTACCGTGTTATGTAAAGATGACTGCGCAGGACTTTGCAGCAGATGTTACGCCAATCTGAACATTGAGGAGTGCACCTGCATAGAAGAGCCTGACCCAGACCATCCTTTTGCCGCACTACTGGCCTTACTGGATGATGAAGGAAACCTAAGGGAAGCTCCAGAAGAGGGTAGTACGCAGGAAATGGTTACCTGAACCGCGCACCAGGTTCGCTTGTGTTAACATGATTCGGCATTATTATTACGCATGTCTGCGGACTGCAGAAAACCCGTGGCCAGGTACTGGTTGTTTTCTGGAGGATGATGTAGGCAGAGGGCGACAAGAGTGAATACCCTTAGCTTTTGATCGCAAATAACAAAAAGGAGAAGTACAAATGTTTCAACCTGTGACTATTAGGTCGCTTTTAGATGCGGCCGTCCATTTCGGACATCAGACCCGCCGCTGGAACCCAAAAATGAAACCATATATCTTCGGCGAGCGTAATGGCGTCTACATTCTTGATCTCAAACAGACGATGATCGGCTTGGATCAAGCCTTTACTTTCGTTCAGCAAATCACCGCCTCAGGTGGGACGACACTGTTCGTAGGCACAAAAAAGCAAGCGCAAGAACCGATAGCCGCTCATGCGGATCGATGCAATATGCCTTATGTCAACCATCGCTGGCTTGGCGGAATGCTCACGAATTTCGTGACCATACATAGCCGGGTTGCTTACATGGAGCAACTTGAGAGCATGGAAGAAGATGGTCGTATGGCTGCTCTGCCAAAGAAAGAGCAGATTCGTTTACGCAAAGAGTTAGCCAAGCTTCAGGCTAATCTAAGTGGAATTCGCGATATGAAAGCGGTTCCACAGGCTGTTTTTGTGGTTGATACAACCAGAGAGAGCATAGTGATCCGTGAAGCTCGTCTGTTGGGCATTCCGGTGATAGGAATAATCGATACAAACTCAGATCCTGATGATGTCGACTATGGGATCCCCGGAAATGATGACGCGATTCGTGCCGTCAATCTCATCACCGAGGTCATCGCTGAGGCAGTGCTGGCAGGCCAAAACCGCGGCAGCGTTACTGAGGATGAGTTCTTGGTAGAGCAAGCCGGGTTAGATGTGTCGGACTTCATCCCTGAAGAGAGTGATGTTGCTGACAGCTCTACCGAACTGCCAGTCGCTGCAGAGTCTTCAGATAGCATCTCTGAACAGGCAGATTCTGTTGAAAGTGAGAGTACTACTGATACAGTAGCCGAGGCAGAGGCAGACGCTGAGTAGATGATTATCTGCCTGTGATAACAGGTAAAGATAACGAGTCAATAAATAAGAAAGGATGAACAAAATGGCAGAGGTAACCTCTTCGATGGTCATGCAACTACGTCAAATGACTGGCGCGGGCATGATGGAATGTAAGAAAGCACTTGAAGAAGCAAACGGTGATATCGAGGCAGCTGTTGACGTCTTGCGCACCCGTGGTCTAGCTGCACAGGCAAAAAGAGCTGACCGTGTTACAAATGAAGGACTTGTTGTCACAGCAATCAGTGAAGATAAGCTTTCTGCTGCAATAGCCGAAGTTAACTGTGAGACGGATTTTGTCAGCAGAAATGAAGTATTTGCTGGTTATGCGAATAGGGTCGTTGAAGCAGTTCTTGCCGCAAAGCCGATTGATGTAGAAGCGCTTCTTGCTGTTTCTTCGGGCAGTGAGACTGTTGGCGAGATGATCACTGAAGCCGTTCTGACAATAGGTGAGAATATCCAGATTTCTCGCTGCAATAGTATGGCACTCGAAACAGGGTTGATAGCCAGCTACATACATGCTGGTGGTCGCATAGGTGTTCTGGTTGGTTTAAAGCTCGGCAATCAATTGTCAGCAGATAATGACGAGGTTCAGGCTTTAGCCAAAGACATCGCCATGCAGGTTGCTGCTGCCAATCCAGGTGCTGTTACACGTGATGACTTTGCCCCAGAGTTGGTTGCCAGAGAGCTGGCAATATACGAAGCTCAGGCAGCTGAGTCCGGCAGACCAGAAGAGATTCAGGCAAAAATGGTTGAAGGGCGTATGGACAAATTCTATCGCGAAAGCACGCTGGTCGACCAGGCTTTCATCAAGGACTCTGATAAAAGCATCAGTGAGGTTGTCGACGCGGTAGCAAAGTCGGTCGGAGACAGCATCGAGATCGCTGGGTTCATCCGCTACGGAATCGGTCAGAGCTAACTGTCAAAGATCAGGGATTTTCTCCACCTGATTTTTTTAGGTGTGAATTATTGAGCTCACAGGCACACCATCCACTGCATAGCAGTAGATGGTGTGCTATGGTTTAGGAGCTATGATTAGTGAAGAAGAAATCAGTCAGGTTCGAAATGCGACGGATCTTGTCGCGCTCATTGGCACTAGAACAGTTCTGAAGCAGCGGCGCAGTGAGTTTTGGGGATGTTGTCCTTTTCACAGCGAGAAGACTCCATCATTTAAGGTCGACTCAGTATCGCAGTTCTATTACTGCTTCGGTTGTGGTGAAAGAGGCGATGCTTTTACCTTTGCTATGAAGACAGAAAATGTTGACTTTCCTGATGCTGTACGTTTGTTAGCGCAGCGTGCGAATATTCAGTTGAGAGAAGATGGGTCGGATAGGCAGCAAGGTCGAAAGGCCAGGCTATTAGCCATTGTTGCTGCGACAACAGCTTTCTATCACCAGCAGTTAATGAGAGTAAAAAGCCCAAAGGCTGATGCTGCACGAGCATATCTCAGCGCACGTGGCATGGGTGGTGATGTTGCCAGGCATTGGACACTCGGCTATGCTCCCGGCACAAACCTATTGGTCAAGCATCTTATGGAGCAAGGCCATTTAGCACAGGATATGCTTGACGTTGATGTAGCTCGTTATTCGGGTTCTGGAGAAAGGCGGCTGGTTGACCGTTTCTCTGATCGGATTATCTTTCCGATATTCGACCTCCAGGGCCGTCCGATTGCCTTTGGCGCCCGTGTGTTTCTACCGGATGACCAGAGTCCGGCAAAATACCTGAACTCTTCTGAAACCGCTTTGTTTAAGAAGCGTGACAGTCTCTATGCAATCGATAAGGCAAGGGCCTCCATAGTCAGCCAGGGGCAGGCAATCGTTGTTGAGGGATATACTGATACTATCGCTCTGCACAGCTCTGGAGTGACAAATACCGTCGCTACTCTAGGAACAGCTCTGAGCGCTGATCATCTACGAACACTGGCTCGCTTTTCCGAGCGAGTGATTCTACTGTTTGATGGTGATGCTGCAGGGCAGAGAGCTGCTGATAGGGCGCTTGACCTAATCAGTCAAGCTTTGGCACCGACAGCCTC
>WQXZ01000107.1 GCA_009781525.1 Coriobacteriia bacterium
CCAAGGCTCGATAGGCTACTGCGCGGTACATCGCACCGGTATCAAGGTACGAGAAGCCTAGCTCCTGGGCGACCAGTTTAGCCACAGTGGATTTGCCCGATCCTGCAGGGCCATCAATAGCAATAATCATCGCTCTACTACTTCTCTGAATAAATGCTCGCTAGTGCCAAAGCGTGATCTCACACCAATGAAAAAAGCTTTTCAAAGACTTGGATGGTTGCGCTGACACCGGCTTCGTCACCAACACCGACACGAAGCCCATGTGGGTGGCCGAAAGAGCGAACGATGATACCGTTGGTCAGCAGATCTTCGAAGGTTTTCTGAGCGTCAGGTACTTCAATCCAGATGAAGTTGCCCTGGCTTGGAATATGGCTGATGCCCAGGTTGCTGAAGCAGTCGTAGAGACGGTTGCGTCCGTCGGCGTTTGCCTGGCGGCGACGTTCGACCTCAGCTGCGTCATCGAGCGAGGCTTGGGCTGCAGCTTGGGCGACAGAGTTGACATTGAAGGGGTTGCGCACTTTGCTGACGTTTTCAACTATCGGTTCAGGGGCAAAGCCGTAACCCATCCGAATGCCAGCCAGGGAGTACATCTTGGAGAAGGTGCGTAGTATTACATAGGGGCGAATGCCGTCGAAGAACTCCAGGGGGAGGGCAGCATCAGGGTCAACGATGAACTCTTCATATGCGGCGTCGACTACGACCAGCACATGCTCTGGCAAATCGACTAAGAATGCCGCTAGATCTTTATGCGTAACAATGCCGCCGGTTGGGTTGTTTGGTGTGCAGACATAGACGATCTTGGTGTGCTCGTTGATCGCCGCCTTGATAGCTGGCAGGTCGTAACTACCATCTGGGAGAACCGGAGAAGTGATGATGTCAGCACCGGCAATTAGCGCTGACGACTGGTAGACCGTAAAGGAAGGAGCGCAGTAGACCACGTTATCACCTGGTTCCAGGCAGCTCTGGGCAATCAGGTCGATCAGTTCGTTTGACCCGTTACCAAGGATAATCTGCTCAGCTGGCACGTTGTAGTGTTGGCTGAGTAGCTGGGTCAGGTGATAGGCTGATCCGTCGGGGTATTCGTTAAGCTTGGTCAGACTGTCTGCCATGGCTTGAATCGCTGACGGAAAAGGTGGCAGCGGATTCTCATTGGATGAGAGCTTATAGATAGTATCGACTTTCGCTATGTTTCTGACCTGCTCTTCGCGCAGTCCTGGCTGGTAAGGTTGAACAGCTTCGAGATTCTGCCGAAAGAATTTTTGCCACTGCATAGTGTCCTCCTGTTATCGAATAGATCCGCACGCTGGTAGTGCGCTGATCGGCATCTCGCTACTTTAGCATAATCCACTGCTGCCAAAGCCCTGCTCACCACGTTCAGTTGGGTCAAGTTCGTCGACTTCAAGCCAGTTTACCTGTGGTACGGCAAGAATCACCAGCTGAGCGATGCGCTCGCCGCGTTTGACTTCGATAACGGTGTCGCGATTGAGGTTAATGGCTACAACATTTAGCTCTCCGCGGTAGTGGCTGTCTATCAAGCCGGGGGCATTGGCAACAGAGAGTCCCTGGCGCAGAGCCATGCCACTGCGAGGCAGCACAAAACCCGCATAGCCTTCGGGGATAGCCATAGCCAAACCGGTTGGTATCAAGCTGCGCTGACCTGGCTCAAGTGTGCAGTCTGCTGCAGCGTAGAGGTCAACTCCTGCATCGCCAGCGTAGGCTGGTGCGGGGAGGGGCAGGGCAGGTTGGGCGGGTGATGCTGGTGCACCGGGCGAGCCGGGCGAGCTGGGCGAGCTGGGCGCACCAGGCGAGCCGGGCGGGCCGGGCGCAACAGCTGCATCAGGCGCACCGAGCGAGCTGGGCGCACCAACCGCCCTAGCCGCACCGGGCGGGCAAACCGCACCATCCGCTTTAACTGCACCGCTATCGACACGCTTAACTGCAACAGTAACTCTACTGAGTCCCATGTCCCCGTCAACGGGCATGTCAGTCAACTCCCTCAAGAGCCTGCCTGAATTCATCAGCATTTCTGAAGTCGTGATAGACAGATGCAAAGCGAATGTATGAAACAGCATCAATATCTTTCAGTCGTTCCAAAACCATCTCACCTAAAACCTTCGAGCGAACCTCGCTTTTTAACGTGTTACGAATCGATATCTCAATATCGTCAATTAAAGCCTCAAGCCTGGCTGGTGGAATATCCCGCTTCGATGTAGCAATCATCAGCGAGCGCAGCAGTTTGTTACGGTCGAAAGGCTCAGACGACCTGTTCTTTTTTAGAACTATCAGGGTAGTCTCTGAATGGCGCTCATAAGTCGTAAACCGAGCCCCGCACTTCAGGCACTCACGACGCCGCCGAATAGAGAGACCATCTTCCGATGGCCTTGAGTCAATTACCTTTGAATCAGGACTACCGCATACTGTACAACGCACCATTCCTCCACTCCTAGTTGTTTGAACGAGAGTAACACACAACATCTTGTGTTTCAATACTGGTTGCGCAAGCCGCAAGCCACAACCCGCAACCCGCAAGCCGCGAGTCGCAAGCCGCAAGCTGCGAGTCGCAACTAGCAACCCGCAAACCCGCTACTGTCAATAGCTTTCAGAGTTATGAAGGTAAGACAGCCTATAGCCAAGGCTCAGTGAAGCTCATGACCGTGAACAGCACCAATGCAGCAATCACAAAGACCACCTGCCCTCGTGTCAGGTAATCACACTGCTCATTTCTATACAGCCTTACAGTATCAACCAGCCTAAGATACATACCCGATCCTCCTATTTACACACCTCGGTGCGAACTGCCAGCTTGGGCAAGCCTAGGCAAAAGCGAACGAATGTTTGCAAAGAATAACACGAACAGACGTTCGCTGCAAGTGTAGAATCAAGTATAATTTGCAAACCCAGCATCCGCTGTCCAACAAAGCGGATAGCACCTGCTGCTTCAAAAAACTGTCCAAAAAACGGTACCGTGATTCAGGAGGTAGGCAAGATCGCAGTATGTTACAAAACGTTGTACGTACAACAACGAAGCACGCGCTTAGGTTTGCTATCACAAGCATAGAAAAGGAGAAAAGTGAACGCAATGGTGACTGCCAGAATGGCGGCAAGAAAAAAGAAGCGGGAAACAAAGTCTTGTCTGAACTGGGTACAAACCAATCACAATTCATCAACGATGTATATAACTATGTAATAAAGAACCAAGAGCTCCCGTCGCTACCCAACCAACCAACTTCGCCAAAGCGAAATCTTCAAGCAGCAATCGAGTTCATCGACAGCATCCCGATGCCTGTGAATTGGTTCAGTGTCATGACTGATGACGAGATTAGGCACGAGCGATTTTTAGCAAAAGGGTTTATAAGTGAAAGCAACGAAGTATGAGGTTGATGATTGATACGAATATAGCACTAGACTTCATACTGCAGCGGCATCCCTTTTACAGTGCTGCACGAAAGCGGATGCTGCTGGGATATTAAAACGAAGTTGAACTATGGGCGAGCGCAGCACAGGTTAACGACTTGTTATACGTTTTGACCAGTGGTGGCAAGTCATCAGAAAACAATACAGCCAGGCAGAGCATGCAAAAGCTCAAGCAGTGTGTACGCATTCTAGAAATAGGCGAACGTGAGATCGACGCAGCATTGAACTCAGCATGGGATAACCTCGAAGACGCTTGCCTGTATCAAGCAGCTCTGGGTATAAAAGCAGACTATGTCATCAGCCGCAATCAGCACGATTTCTTTCTTTCAACTATCAAAACCATTGACACAGAAGAATTCTTCATTCACCTCAAAGAAACCGCTGGAATGACGTATTCAGAAATCGATCAATCTGCACCAACCGATCACACGGAGCATTCGTCCTATGCGTAAAAAATAATGTGTGCTGAAAACCACGCTTTGCTGATCGACACATTGTCAATCTAGCAAAGACACCCAAAGGGCACAGAAGCTTGCCACCAAAGCAGCAGTGTCAATAGATTTTCCATAGCAAGCCCAAAACTTCGCCTTAGCATAACAATGAAAACAGTGCTTGTACAACTTGTATAAGTATGATACCGTATAGCAATCACCGAGATTTAAGCATGGAGTGGTGGCGCAAAGCTAGTGCTTAGCGAGCAAAAGGGAGGCGAAGAATCTCATGTTAAACGCGAACGATTTAAAATCAACCAGATTTCGAGCACTGCTGCTGCTGCTTGCATTGGTTCTTGCGTTACCAGCAGCTACCTCATGTAAGGGGAGCTCGATAGACAGTGATAAAGTATTTGCCGAAACACCATCGATCGCTACAGTCTACGGAGCTAAGAACTCTGCATTCTCAGGTGGATGCAGCGTTGCAGAGCAGGGAGTATTCTACTTTTGGTACAACACTATGAAGTACTTCGATCTAGATAGTGGGAACTCCTATGTATTGTGCCATCAAGAAGGCTGTCAGCATTCGGATCGGAGTTGTGGAGCCTGGTATTATGGCCATGATTACGCAACAGGGTTGGCACAATATGGCGACAGCATCTACGCTTTCCGACGAAATGATACCAGTAATACCTTCGACCTTGTTCGTATGAGCATGTCAGACGACAACCATGAGATCATTTATTCAATGAAAATCGGCGCCATTGCTCCGGGGGAATGGGTTCTGCGAGATATCGAGCACGTTAGCTACTCAGGAAGCAGAGCTTGGTTTATTGCATGGTATTACTATGTTGTTGACAACGAGAACGGATCCATTTCGTATGGCAATATTGTTAGACAGGTTATCACCGGCGTGGATCTGGCAAACGGAAGTCATATAGAGCTAAACCAGCTGTCGTTAGATGACCTGTCCTACTACACAATCCAGTTTGCGTCTAGTGACTATGTAGTCTATGAGAAGAGGTGGGATTCGCCTACTCAGCTTTCCCCTGAAGACTTAACAGCCAATGGGGAATATCCAGAGTTCTCTGACGATTATTACTGGCGTTGGAACAACGCCAATCCTCAGTACAGCACGGTTCTATACAGCATAGAATCTGGAGAATATCGCATAATTGACGAGGGGTATCTTCAGCCCTATCCTTCCGAAGAAGATGTTGCTGGCTGGGGATCTAGATACATTATCGCCGGTGATTATAATGGAGAGCTTCTAGTCTTTATTCCTGATTGGCAGACAGGCGGGAGCACTGTTTACCTGTACAACCCCAATACAGATGAAACGTCATTTCTGCTTGATATTGATACAGGTTGGTTGATGACCCTGGCAAATTCCGGCATGGCTATCGAAGCGATTACGAGAGATGGAAGTCTACTTTTCTCTCGCAACTTAGAAGATGGAAGTATCAGTATTAGCAGGTATTCGCTTGAAACCAGCGAAGTAACAGAGCTGTTTACTTGCCCACAAAACAATCAGGTCAGAATCGAAGGCGAGACAGATAACTATTTCATATTCGGTCGTGCCCGAGTATACGATGATTTTGGAACACCGATTCTATACAGCATCAGCAAGGATGACTTCTATAACGGCAATCTCGACGCAGCAGTAAAACTGAAGCTCTAGAGAAGCTGAAGTAGCAAGCCTGAGCTCGTAAGATGGCTCAACAAGACAGGTTTAATAATGGGGAGAAAAACTAGCCTTCTAAAAGCGGCACTAACAGTAATCCTGGTACTGCCATCCGTGACGGTGTGCCAAAAAGAGCAAGCATTCGTACAGATCCGAGCAACTGACCTAGAGCCGTCTCGTTTGGTCTATGGAGCGGATAGCTATGGGTCAATCTACTGCGTCACAGAGCACGGTAAGTATGGATCTATCATGTGGATCCGAGCAAGTTGTGCACTCTTTGGGTAGGGGTGATTATTCGGATGGCTCATGGTATCTCCAGTACATTGACAGTGTGTATTACGCTGGTAACAAAGCCTGGTTTGTGGCTGTATATAGCTTTATTGAGAATGACATTTCCAAGGGCACAATAACATCAGAGATATCCAGGCACATCGTTACATGCATTGACCTTGGCTCAGGCAAGCGAGAGGAGATAAACGAATTGTCTCTCGATTATGGTGCTGATGGATACTGCGAGCTTCAGCTTGTATCAAATGACTACGTTGTCTACGAAACGCAGCGGTATTCTCAGGAACGACTGTCGCCACGCGATTTCTACAGTGCTTTTGAAGCTGGCGAGTTCCCTCAGTATTCTGAGAGCCTA
>WQXZ01000108.1 GCA_009781525.1 Coriobacteriia bacterium
ATCGATGCACCGGTAATCCTGCTGGTTGTAGCTGAGGAGGGTGTAGAGACCGATGCTGCTGAGAAGATCCAGAGTTTTGCCAGCGCTTTTGCGAACGAGCTTCAGATTCAGGTCATAGACTCGTCAATGGTTACTGGTCTGCATCGGTTGATGCAGCAAATCGGCTATGGTGAGATGACCGAGGGAGTCAGCCTGCATGGCTATGGCGCGATACGAAACGTCGGCTTGATGGCTGCAATACTCCGTGGGTTCACAGAGGTGATCTTTATCGATGACGATGAGATCGTCACTGATCCGAACTTTGTTGAGAATGCCCTGCATGGGCTGGGCAGGCTCTCACCAAAGGGCGTGCCGATTCTGGTCAAAAGTGGATACTACACCGACGCTCGCGGTGGTTGGCGATCCCTCCAGGAAGACGCGTGGTATAACCGCTTCTGGGGTCAAGGTGAGCTGTTGAACCAATGGCTGGAGAAAGCCATGTCAGGTGCGAGACTTTCTCCCTCTAATATCTTAAATGGTGGTTGCATGTCGCTGCATTATGAGGCTTTCACCCGCATTGCATTCGATGCTTGGATCAGTCGGGGAGAAGATCTGGACTATCTTTTGAACCTGATGATGTTCAATGGGCGGGTCTGGTTTGACAGTAAGTTCTCGATTCAGCGCAAGCCACCGGCAAGCTATGCTGAGGGGCAGCGATTCCGCCAGGACATCTATCGCTGGATATATGAGTATCGAAAGCTTGAATATGCGATTTCACGAATCGATCTGTTGCCTATCGACGCAGCTTCGCTTGATCCGTATCCTGGACCGTTTTTGCAGAAGACAGTTGCACGCCGTGCGCTGATCACCGCCTTGTTACGCACGATTGGCAATCCGCGCGATCGTCAAGGGTATTTGAAAGCTGCGCTTGCTGTTCCCCGCGACGCACAGAACTATGCGCTGGAGTTCTCTCCTCGCTACTTTGAGTTCCAAGAGCTCTGGCCTGAGATGGTGACGGCTGTTCAGCAGAGCGATGAGGCGATTGCCCTGTTCAGTGGTGGTATTGCAGAGCCATTGCTGGACGAGGAGTGAGAGCGCTCTAACAGGTATGGAGATCTGGCGATTCGCGCTGATTGCGCTGTTTGGACTGGGTGTCGGAACCCTATCAGGAATGTTCGGAGTCGGCGGCGGAACCATGATTGTTCCTCTGTTGAATCTGGTACTTGGCGTACCGATGTTAAACGCCACATCAACCTCGCTATTCTCGATTGCTCCCACCTCGATTTCGGGATCATATCGCCATCTGCGCCAAGGGACAGTCGAGGTTACCCCCGCTCTGATGTTCGGAATTCCAGGAGCGGTTGCCTCGCTACTTTCTGCATCTATCTCAGGGTTTTTACCAGAATGGGTAACGACTGCTGGTGCGGTTGGCGTGATTGCCTTTTCAGCTTTTCGGATGTTTCGTGAAGCTGCTAAGAAACCGATCGATGACAGTGGGCGAACTGCCGAGATGAGGTTTAGCAGCAAGACTGCAGCCAATCTGGTCACAGCTGCAATCGGAGCCTTTGCTGGATTCATCGCCGGTATCGTCGGCGTTGGTGGTGGCTTTATCATCGTTCCTTTTGGCATGGCTTTGCTGGGCTACACGATGAAAGAAATGAGCGCGATCTCGCTCCTATCAATCGCGATCATCGCAATTCCAGGAATCGCAACCCATGCCTATCTGGGGCACATCTGGTACCTGTACGGAATTGCCTTGGTGGTCGGAACCATTCCCGGAGCAGCAATCGGTGTCTGGCTGATTAAGAAGTTTGAGGAGAAAACCTTACGCCTTGCCTTCGGCTGCCTGCTGGTGCTGTCAGGGACGTTATTACTGGTCAATCGGCTTAACTAGCGCTTGCGTTTACGCTGCTGTCGCGCGGGCGCCCGGCGGTGCGCCTGAGCGTGTCTGTTGCCACCTGCCACCCGCGATGCAACTTCACACACCCAGCCTCCAGCCTTCCTGCCCGACTGTTCCAGAGGCGTTAGTCTGCTGGAGGCCTGCTGGGTCTCGCTCTTAAGCCTTGCCGAAGCACCCCGTTGCCAAACCGGAAGCAGTTGGTGGCAAAAAATCGCCTTCGTCGGTGCTCCTCCCAAGCTCAGAAAGGCTAAACCGGGCTAAATCAGCTAAAAACACCCTCGTAGCTTTACATAATCAGTGATAATCCAGGAATTGCTCGCTTACACACACCGCGAAGGCGATTTTTTGCCACCAACTGCTTCCGGTTTGGCAACGGGTTTCAAAAGCAGACAGTAAGGGGTTGCTGGAGTGTTACTGGTTGGTGTTTACCGGAGCGCCTTGCAGCAAGCCCGTGTCTCCTACGAATCTAGCGCCGTCCGGGTCACATGCCGACCGCGTCCGCGGATGCTCGGGTCACCGAGCCACCCGAGTCTCCCGCGCCACCCGCGTCTCCCGCATCCGCCGTCAGCAGCCACCCGCGTCTTCCGCCATCCGCGTCTCCCGTCGCCAGTTCCACCCGCGTCTTCCGTCATCCGCGTCCGCCGTCGCCAGCGTCGGCTACCTTACCCCAGCCAGTTGAGAGCGCTCTTGATAATCAGATCAAGCGCTTGTCCAAGACTGACACTGTTGTTGATGCTAGTGGCTATGACACTGCCGATCAGTGTTAGCACCCCGATTAGCGCCAGGACAGCAGCAGCTTTGATGCATGCAAACAAAACCTGCTTCACGACTTCACCCGGCCGCTGCTTTGTCAGCGTAGGAAACTCGTGATAGACATGAATCTGCTTACCACCAGACATTGTCAGTACCTGGCTGACCTGTTTTTCGATTGCAGCAAAAAAACTTTCATCTTCCGATTGCGTACCAACAGCGGGTGAGTGAGGATATTCACGACAACCAGATACCACTTCAGCATCAATTTCAAAACGCTCCAAATCAGCCGAATACAGGGGTTGATTATCAGGTTTTTCTTCAGTGAAGGTTGGAATTACAGGCTCTAAAGGCGTGGTCTTATCCACATTATCTTGCTCTTTTATGCGATCTAATTGACGCTGCAGACTGTCGTTGATCATGCTGCTCTCAAGCAATTCAACGATTTTTTCTGCCAGCTCCTGCTCCAGCATGTACTTCTCTTCGATGATCCGCTCAAGGTTGAGCTCGACCATCTGAGTGGATGCGCTAGCCTGCTTGAGATCATCGATCAACTCGTCCTGACTGGCCTCCTGAAGGGCGATCTGCGATTGGGTCTGGTTGAGTATAATCTGCAAAAGGTCGATCTCATCCTGCTGCAGTTTCATTTTCTGATTGAAGTCGCCGAGTAGGCCATCACGCTGGGCAAGACGAATGTTAAGCTGCTCGATCTCGGCACTCAGAGCAACGATTGCAGAACTGTCTGTTTCCGCATAAGTCTTCTGCAGAAACGCATTCTCTGTTTCTTGCTGTACGAGCGATTCGAGAGGTAAAGCAGCACCGAGCTCAGCGCCAACAACGCCACCACTGGCACCATCATTGACGACCGTCAGTGAGCCGAACTCACCTTCTGAGAGAAACTCGACAGCACACGAAAAATCGTCGGCGCGAGCTAACTCAAGACCGATTCTAATGGTCTGTCGATTATCGAATAATAAAACATTGCCAGCCTGGTAGGTAGCTGGGAAAGCATCTGTGTCAAGCAGATCCTGCTCGGTCACCTCAAAAAGCAGGATATTGTTTTGTTGCCCACGTCTGATCATAGCCGTCCAATCTTTCTATGACCACTCTAGCGCTCAAAACTCCCCAAAAAAAAGCAAAATAACCTATTGACAAAATATGTGAAAAGTATGATAGCATACATTCACTCTTTGGAAAGGTTTTACTGCAAGGGGGGTTCTTTTTTCTCGATCATCGGTCAGGAGAGCCATGCAGAACCGCAATTCCGGGAGTGTCGAGCAGAAATCAAATGGGGAGAATAGCGCACATTTTGCGAAGAGCATCAGCTCATTGCATGTGCTTTTCATGGGGAGAAGACCTCAGGCAGTCACTGTTGATGGCTTTTCACATGCATTTCGCATGAGGAGAAGAACCAGAGCGGTTTTTTGGGGCTTGCATCAGATCGGAAAACTGAGTCCTGCCTGTGTTACAAGCGGCTCGTCGACATCGATTCTGCATTCAGCCGCGGCGGCTATGATTTCGATACTTGTGGGGTTTGCGTTTCTCACACGCGGTGTCTGGGCGAATACTACAGCGGAGAACGCTACTTTCAGTGACCAGGATTGTCTCCAGATAATCTCTCATACGGTCATCTATGACGCAAACCGCACCCAACCGGATATCTCTGAAGTTTTTGTCGACGAAGATGGTAATGAGTATCGCTTGGTCGAGATCACAGCTGCAGAACCAGCGGCTGGGGCGGTGTATAGTCGGTACTATTCCGCGGAGATCGAGCGACCTGTTATGATTAACGATGCAGCGCCCGACCAGGCAGTGTTCTGGCAGGCATTCGAAGCGTCGCTTCCTATTAACGACGGCACTTTTCATGGTTCGATTGCGCTGCTCAATGTGGTTGCAGAGCCGATTCTGGTCAGCATTGAGCGGACGGTCGAGCGCAGATTGACGATCGAAGGGTTGCCAGACGCTGACATCTCGCAGATTCCTCTTTATTACACCTTTACTGTATCGAGTGATGAGTATCCAGGTGCAACATGTGAGAAGGAACTCGCTCGGCTTGCTGTGACCACTGCCATCAGCAGCTATGATGCTGATGGGCGTCCAGCCAGCTACCGTGCAGAGGTGACTTTTAGAGGAATCGAATCGTGCTTGGTGGTTGACCACTATCAGGCGAGAGCACAGTATGGGGGAGACATAGCTTCAAGCCAACGGATGGTAAGTGTTCAAGCGGTCTATCAGCTGGTGCCGAAAGCCGTAGTAGCTGTTGAGCCAGTGGCATCCACCTTGATTCCAGAGCCAGTAGCTGAACCGTTGACGCCGGTCGATGAGCCTTTAATCAACAAGAGCAACACGAGCTGGGTTTTTCAAATAGTGACAGCAGTGATTATGGTTGTGCTGTTACCGCTGCTCTACTACTGGTATCGCGCTGATGCTTATCTTGTGACTATCGAGCAGGACGGTAGTATCAGGCAACTCCTGTCTCGCAGACTGAAGATGCTGTACGAACCATCAGGCAGGTCGGAGCCTTACATGAGTGACGCAAAGCTGCAAAGCAGGGCACCTGAGCAAACCCACGACGATGCTGGTCAAAGCCAGCTAAGGATAGCTGCGTTTATTGTTCCAGACGGGTTTCGATTCAACCAAAATGATACAGACTGCAGGCTTCAACTAAGAGGCAGGCGCTACCAAAAAGCTGATTTTGTTGAGATTCGCTATCGTGGCCAGATGCTTTTTCGTGCCCGACCTGTTAGCAGCTTTGACGTTGGAAAGGTACTGGTAGCAGCAGCGATCGATGCCTTGCTTGAAAGCGAGGTGGAAGATGCTGTCATCTTGCACGCAAGTCGGAAGCTGAGCACAGAACCAAAGCTGAAGAGCTGACCCAAGGTTCGAAATTTCAAAGTAAAAGGAGAAATGATGCGCGCATATGCGAAATCTAATGATAGAAAAATCAGCCAATCCAGCGTGGGTTCCACTGGGGGTATGGGCGGTCATGGCAGGATGGTTACTCTTGGCGGCTTTGGCGATCAAGGTAGTCTGGGCACCCTTGCCTGCATGAGTACCAGAGTCACGGCACTAAGCCTTTCTGAGCTTGCCACACGGCTTCTTATGGTGCTGCTTGCTGCAGTTACAACTATCAGCTTACTGCCAAAGGCAGGCTATGCGATCGAAGAAAACCAGGGAGAGGCTTGGTCGGCTGAGATTCAAGCAACCGAGCTTGCAGTTGAAACAGCAGAGCTGCAGTCTGGCGCTCAGGCAAATCAAGGTGCTGGGCCAGCTTCAAATGGCACCGAAACCGAACAGCCTGGCTTGGCGACAGATATTGCTGATAAACCAGAGACGGACCAAGAAGTCACTCCTGGTGACAGCAGCGCTCTGCAGCCAGATGACGGAGCAGCACAGCAGGGGCAACCAGATGAAGCTGGTAACGAGCTGGCTTTTGGCGATGACAACTTAACCCTACTTTCGACCGACTG
>WQXZ01000109.1 GCA_009781525.1 Coriobacteriia bacterium
AGCTTGAGGCTGCAGCTGTTCCGCGCCAGCTTGATGAAGTCGATCTCGGCGTGATTAATGGTAATGTAGCTCTGACAGCTGGATTAGATCCCTCAACTGTTCTTGTGACTGAGGATCCAGATTCAGAGGCTGCTCAAACCTATGCCAACGTGTTGGTTGTCGCTGCCGGGCATGAGGAAGATCCTGGCATCGTGGCACTGATCGAACTACTGAAATCCGATAAGACCAGAGACTTTATCAACGAGAATTATCCAGGTGTTGTTATCCCGATGTTCTAGGTTGGCTTTGTAGTACAGTTTATATGCAAATCCTGATTTGAATGCGTAATCTCACCGGCCGGGTTTATCCCGGCCGGTTGATCGATGCTCTTAACAGCTCCGCGAGCGACGAGATAGCTTTTCTCGCTTGCGTGGTTTTGGCATTATGCCGTATACTTCACAGTCGCGTCTTTTTGCGCAGGTAATATAACTGACAAGAACACCAGCGTCTTCGCTGAAATAGAAAAGGTTTATTAAAAATGGACATCATTCGTGCGTTAGAGCAACAACAGATCAAGACAGAGCTCCCGGATTTCAAGGTGGGAGACAGGGTGAAGGTGCACTATCGCATCATCGAAGGTAATAAAGAGCGTATCCAGGTATTCGAGGGTGATGTCATCAGGCGTCATGGCGCAATGAATCGCGAGACATTCACTGTGCGCAAGCTCTCAAGCAGTATCGGTGTAGAGAGAACTTTTCCGGTTCATTCACCCAAGATCGACAGAATTGAGATAGTCCGCAGAGGTGCGGTCAGGCGAGCCAAGCTCTACTATCTGCGCAAGAAGATCGGTAAGGCTGCACGTATTCGTGAGAAAGGGTTTTAGACCCTGCTGGTGACCAGGAGAAAACGATTAACTCCCAAGAACTGACAGCTTTGATTCGAGCTGCTTCAGGTGACGAACTTGAGCAGCTCGTTTTGCGTTATGGCGATGATCCGCGCAGAGGTGTCCAGCGCGCTCTTGCTGCTGCCTTGCATAGATCCGAGGAGCTGGCGGTAGAGCAAGACCGTCTTGATGGTCTGTATGGAACGATCGATGCGGCGGCGAGCAATGCTGTCATCATCGGTATTGACGAAGTCGGCAGAGGGGCAATAGCAGGGCCCTTGTATGTCGCTGCGGTGGTGCTGCCACCACGTCCTCGGCTACCTGGCCTTGACGACTCTAAGCGACTATCCGCCAGGCAACGCCAATCACTGGCTACCATGATCACAGACGTTGCGATTGCTATAGGGTTGTCGAGTGTTGAGGCAAGCGAGATCGATCGTATCGGTATGTCTGCTGCACTAAGACTAGCCATAAGCACAGCGTTGTCACATATCGAACTTGAACCCGACCTGGTGTTGCTGGACGGCAATCGGTTGGGTATTCATCCAAAAGAGCGTGCCATAATCAGCGGCGATAGCCTGGAGGCACCGATCGCTGCGGCTTCGATCATTGCCAAAGTAACACGCGATGAGCTGATGGTTGAGGTAGCAAGATCTCATCCAGAATACTCTTTTGAATCCAATAAAGGTTATGCGTCACCAGAGCATATCGCCGCGCTGCAACTGCATGGAGCGACCGATATGCATCGGAAGAGCTTTCTGACCAACATTCTCAGCGGGCAGGAGAGGTTGTTCTAGGGTCTGGATAATCTGACGCTCGAAAGCGCGCAATATTTTAAGACAGGTTACAACTGGGTTTAAGATAGATTTAAGTTGCATGCTAATGGTTTTTAAGCTCTTGCGTTCATACTTCCGTCTAAACGATTGGAGATGGAAGTGATTGACACACGAAAGCAAGTTGGTGCTGAAGGCGAAGAGTATGCAGTGCGCTATCTCGAGGCTGAAGGCTTTAAGGTAATCGAGCGAAACTGGCGCTGTGATATTGGCGAGGCGGATGTTATCGCGATTGAGTGCGAAACCCTGGTTTTCGTCGAGGTAAAAACCAGGCGGAAGCTGGGCGCTGGTTTTCCGGAAGAGTCAGTGAACAGAGCCAAGCGGCGGAAGTATGAGGTAATCGCTGCATACTATCTCAGCCAAGAGAAACACCCATCGATGCGAGTCCGGTTCGATGTTATATCAATAATATTCACTGGAGACAAACAGGCTTTTCTCAGACACCACCGAGATGCTTTTGCCACGGGAGAGTAATCGTGGTAAAAGGTGAGAGAGTCGGCTTTGTAGATACAGCAACGATACATGGCATCGAGGCGCTTCCGGTTACTGTGGAGGTCAGTGTCGGAAGTGGATTGCCAGGGTTTCATATAATCGGCCTGCCTGATCTGGCTGTTAAAGAAGCAACCCGAAGAGTAAGACAGGCAATCAAAGCTTCAGGTTATAAAATCAACAACGCGTTGGTGATAGTGAACCTGGCTCCATCATCTATGCGGAAGATCGGGTCTGGGTTTGACCTCCCGATCGCTATTGCATACCTGTTGGCAACTGGGCAGGTTGAAGCGGACTTGATAACAGGGCGTCTATTTATCGGAGAGCTCTCACTTGACGGCAAGGTCAAGGCTGTACAGGGGCAGCTTGCATACGAAAGCTTAGCCAAGCAGCTGGGCAAGGTGCTGGTGACTGGAGGTTCGAGAAGTGGTGTGCCTGAATCGGTAAACGATCCTTCCAGTGCAGTCGGGAGCGCCCAGTCCGGGCAGCTTTGCCTGGAGCACCTGAAAGACCTGCACCAAGCCCACTTTGTTGTCATGCAGAACGTACACAACCAAGCTGCTGGCAGTTCGCTTGACTACGCAGATATCGCAGGAAACGATACAGCAAAACGTGCTCTACAGATAGCAGCAGCAGGGGAGCATGGTTTAATGATGATCGGTCCACCTGGAGCAGGCAAGACCATGTTGGCACGGCGTTTATCCACCATACTGCCACCACTTGAGCAAGAGAAGCGACTTGAGAGCGCCGTTATCCATTCGGTTGCCGGGCTGCCATTTGCGCATATCCTGGCTGGAGATCGACCGTTTCGCTCACCACACCATGGTGCGTCCAGAGCAGGCATGATAGGCGGAGGCACCCCAATCGTACCCGGCGAGATCACCCTTGCTCACAATGGAGTTCTGTTCCTGGATGAGCTACCAGAGTTCGGCAGCTCGGTTCTGCAGCTGCTTCGCCAACCGGTCGAAATGGGCTATGTAACCTTGGCAAGAGCCGCTGGAACCTTTACTTTTCCTGCTCAGTTCATGCTGGTGGCTGCGGCGAACCCGTGCCCCTGCGGTTTCTTTGGCGATAATCAGCGAAACTGTTCATGCACCCCCGCGCAGATCAGCAGGTACATCGGCCATATCGGCGGACCACTGATCGATCGCATCAGCCTGATTGTTGATATTCGCAGGTCAGCTGCAGCGGATGTATTGGCAACAGGTCACGGAACCTCATCGGCAGAGCTGAAAGACGGGGTTTTGGCAGCCAGAGATTTTGCCATGTGGAGAAGTTCGCAAGAACACAGCAGAGTGCCGGATGCACTGGACGCTCTGCCAGACTCAGCAACAAGGAAGCCTGTTTCGAATGAGGCAGCGCTGCTTGCTGCCTGCAAACTGGGTGCTCGCGAGCAGGCCTTCCTTGAAATGGCTGCAGATCGTTACCGCCTCAGTGGTAGAGGAATCATCTCAACATTGGCTGTTGCACGCACTATCGCAGACATCGAAGAAAAGCCAGCGGTACAGCAAGAGCATCTTATGGAAGCAATCGGCTATAGGCCACGAGGAGATCAATGAGTGCGTATACGATGCCTTATCCAGGTTTTGAGCAACATGAGTTGTCACTTGACAACATCGATTATCCAGAGATTCTTATTGGTCTGCCTGACCCGCCAAAGAAACTCTATATGATCGGAAACAAAGGCGCTCTATTACAGCCTGCAATAGCAATTGTCGGTTCTCGCAAAGCCACGCCCTACGGACTGCTCTGCGCGACTCGTTTTGCCAAAAGAGCAGCTGCTCACAATCTGGTAGTTATCTCTGGTGGAGCTGTCGGATGTGATCAAGCGGCGCACCATGGGGCACTAGAGCTCAGTACCCCAACCATTGTCGTGCTGGGCTGTGGTGCGGACGTGATGTATCCGAGTGACTCCGGGCAATTGTTCACTCAGGTGCTTTTAAGTGGTGGCTTGATAGTCTCAGAGCTACCCTGGGGTTCTCCACCGGTCGGTTGGGCTTTCGTAAAACGCAACAGAATCATTGCAGGACTTGCGCTGGCTACACTGATTATCGAAGCTGGTATGCCCAGTGGAACCTTCTCAACCGCCGATGCCGCGCTATCGCTGGGTAGGGAACTGCTGGTAGTACCCGGCTCCATACTATCCAAGCAGTCAGCTGGCTGCAATCATCTGATAGCCCAGGGAGCCTGGCCGATCATCGACGATAAGAGTTTTGATACAGCTCTTCGTGATATCTACGTTGAGCCAAGGATGAAGCTCGGATTCGTCGAAGACAGTCAGGTTGCCACCGCTTCGCTGGCTCAAACCGAAGGCGATGAGACCGGCTTCAGCTACGAGGGTGATGAGCTTCACGATGATATAGAGACATCTGATGACCAGCAAAAGGCAGCACTGCTGCAGAGGTTACGTATCATGCCTTCTCAT
This sequence comes from Coriobacteriia bacterium, assembly GCA_009781525.1. GTDB lineage: Bacteria > Actinomycetota > Coriobacteriia > Coriobacteriales > UBA8131 > WQXZ01. The sequence goes on from WQXZ01000109.1 coordinate 4,610, forward strand.
CCTGACGAGCTTGTTGGTACCTATGGTAAAGATGTCGTCGAGGTGATACGCTATCTGTCATTACTTGAATTTCAAGGGCAGGTGATTCGCCTGTTAGATGGTCGATTCGCGGCTAGCTTTTGACGCGATGACAGGAGATAGAAAGCAAGTTGGCAAGCAACCGAGTAATAGTAATCGGCGGTGGACTGGCTGGCAGTGAGGCTGCCTGGCAGCTGGCTGAGCGCGGCTTGGATGTTAGCCTGTACGAGATGCGACCGACCATGCAGACAGCGGTACACAAAACCGGTGACCTGGCCGAGCTGGTCTGCTCGAACTCTCTGAAAAGCCTGGACAGCAGTAGCGCTGCTGGCAGCTTGAAAACCGAGCTTGCAATAATGGGCTCTCAGCTTTTGCGCTGGGCCTTAGAAAACAGAGTTGCAGCTGGAAAGGCGTTGGCGGTTGACCGTGATCGCTTTGCAAGAACAGTTACCGATGCAATCGCCAGCCATCCAAGAATCACGGTGACCCAGAGCGAGTTCAACGATCTGCAGCATCTGATTGACAGCCCAATGCCCAGTATCATCGCAACCGGCCCTCTGACATCGACAACCTTGGAGGCGCAACTGAGCCAGGCATTGGGAGCAGGTCACCTGGCTTTCTTTGATGCTGCTGCTCCAATAGTTGAGGCAGATTCGCTGGATATGCAGGTGCTCTTCGGCCAGTCAAGATATGCTGCTGACTCCGACGATTATCTGAATGCACCACTTGATCGCGAGCAATACGAGCAGCTGGTCAGTGAGCTGGCAGCAGGAAGAAAGGTGATAGCGCGTGAATTTGAGACAGCCGATCTCTTCCAGGCATGTCAGCCGGTTGAAGAGCTTGCTCGCAAAGGCATAGACACATTGCGGTTCGGAGCCTTGAAGCCAGTCGGACTTGTCGATCCTCGCACAGACAGGCGCCCGTGGGCGGTTGTCCAACTACGAGCAGAGAATCGGGAGAAAACCGCCTACAACCTTGTCGGTTTTCAAACCAACCTGACATTCTCTGAGCAAGAACGTATTTTCAGGATGATCCCAGGTTTAGAAGACGCGCGCTTCTCCCGCTATGGTGTTATGCATCGCAATACTTTCATCGATGCTCCACGCCTGCTGTCTTCAACGCTTGCTTGGCGTGAGCATCCGCAGATCCATTTTGCTGGTCAGCTGAGTGGAACCGAAGGTTATGTTGAGGCTATTGCATCCGGATTGGTTGCTGCTCTGGCAGCCTATGCATACGTTCAGGGCGAAGAGATGCAAGCCCTGCCTAAGACCAGTGCATTCGGTGCGTTGTTGAACTATGCCACGGATCCAGATACCTCCCCATACCAACCTATGCATGTGAATTATGGAATCATGCCTCCTCTGGAGGAACGAGTAAAAAACAAGAGCCAGCGTTATAACCAGTATGCCAAACGCGCAGAGCAGG
>WQXZ01000110.1 GCA_009781525.1 Coriobacteriia bacterium
CCAGACGACACGCCGATCCGAGCACCCGACGGCGTTCTTATCCAGATTATTTAAGCAGAACAAGAGCTACATTAGCCTTCGAGGTTGGTAATCTTTGCCACAACCACATAACGGTATTCTCATCGGCATAGGTCTTGTGAGAGAATAGTGCTTGCCCAGACGGCATCATGCTCCGAACCTGGTCAGATCCTGACAGAAGCAGCCATAAGGGGCCGCTGATGAGCGTCTGGGCATTTCTATTTCAATAGAGGTCTCGGCAGCTATCGTGCTGAAGTGTCTGGAATAAACTAGTAAACAATGGCAAACAAGACGAGGGTAAAGCATGGCGATAATTGAGTTCTTCCTTGAATTACTACGTGACCCAAGATCATTCATCATCCACTGGATAAACGAACTCGGCCCTATCTGGGCATACGCCCCAATGGCATTGATCATTTTCATCGAGACCGGTGTGGTGTTCATGCCATTTTTACCTGGAGACTCACTACTGTTTGCTGCCGGAGTGTTTGCAGCACCCGGTGGTGGGCTGAATATCTTAGTGCTTATAGCGGTTTGCGTTTCGGCTGCGGTTCTCGGCGATACTTCAAACTATTGGATAGGACGCCGTCTGGGGTCGGTAATCATCAACTCAGGCAAGGTTAAGTCGCTGACTCCTGCACGTATCGAGAAGACCCAGGCTATGCTTGACAAGTATGGCTCTCTGGCGGTGTTACTGGCCAGATTCTTTCCATTCATTCGAACATTTGCACCGTTCCTGGCAGGCTTCGGGCATATGAGAGTACCTCAATTCATGGTTTTTAACGCGATAGGAGGAACCCTTTGGGTGTGCCTGTTTACATTGCTGGGGTATTTTTTCGGCGGTATTCCTTTTGTGCAGGATCACTTTGAGCTGATAATCATTGCCATAGTGATGATAAGCTTGATTCCGACACTGGTAGGTTTGATCCGGATCAGACTGACTAAGCAGACAGATGATGAGTAGAGAAACATGGCGCTATCACTTTTTCGCAAATACCGGCCTGAGACTTTCAGTCAATTCGTCGGCCAGGAGCACGTTGCCCAGACTCTGCTAAGGGCAATCGCTACGAACAGCACTGCAGATGCCTATCTGTTCAGCGGTCCACGCGGAACCGGCAAGACATCCACCGCGCGCCTGCTGGCAAAAGCGCTGCTCTGCGAACACGCAGTGGCAGGGGAGCCAGACGATACCTGCGAGCAGTGCCGCGAGATCTCAGCCGGAGTGCATCCCGATGTCTACGAGCTTGACGCAGCGTCGCGGACTGGTGTCGAGAACGTCCGTGACGAGATCATCAGCCGCACCGCCTTCTCTCCGATTCGTGGCAGGTTCAAGATCTACATCATCGACGAGGTTCACATGCTCTCGACAGCGGCTTTCAATGCCTTGCTGAAAACTTTGGAAGAGCCACCAGCGCACATCAAGTTCATACTCTGCACCACGGACCCCCAGAAGGTTCCGCAAACCATTCAGTCGCGCTGCCAGCGGTTCGATTTTCGCCGCTTCAGCGACACTGAGATAATCGATAACCTCAGGCGCATCAGCCAAGCCGAGGGTTTTCAGGCCGACGACGAGGCTCTTGCCCTGATCACAGCGCACGCCAGTGGAGGAATGCGCGACGCACTGGTTGCTCTCGAGCAGATTGCGGTCTATGCAAACGGCGACATAAGCGTTGAAGCTGCCAGAAGCATGCTGGGTCAGATTCGTCCCGAACAGCTATATGACCTGGTCAATAAGGTTGCTGCCCGCGATATTGTTGCATGCTTCGCCAGTGTCGCCGAGCTGGTGCAGTCCGGAACCGACATCACCCAGTTCACCCGCGAACTGACTCGCTATCTGCGCGGTCTCTACGTGGCCAGTGTGCTGCAGGAAGACTCACCAACCGAAGTCGATTGGATTTATCTGGATAAAACCTTGTCTGAGCTCCAGTCAGCAGCCTATGCTTTCGGCTCATTCGATCGTCTGGCTGCATGTCTGGCGATTGCTGCCGAGCTAATCGAGCAGCTAAAGGAATCTACCGATGACCGACTGGCTATGGAACTTGCTTTAATACGGATGGCTCGACCACAGTCCGATCTGACCTTGGAGGGTTTGTCTGCGAGAATCGATGCGCTGGAAGCAGCGGTTACTCGCGGTGGCGCGCCTGTGGCGCCTGCCGTAGCAGCACCTACAGAGCCCGCGCCCGCAGCAGAGCCCGCGCCCGCAGAGCCTGTAGCCCGCGCGCCCGCAGAGCCCGCAGAGCCCGTGCCTACGGCAGAAACCGTCACAAGCAACCAGCCAGATGTGGCACCTGGCGAGCGCATAGAGCAAGACACTGCTGGCGAAAGTGGGTTACCGAATTTGCACGAAAAGATTGTAAGCGGTAATGCTGAAGCCCAACGCATCTGGTCAGCTGTGGTTACAGCAATGCGTCGAGACAAACGTGAAAGATTGCTATCGTTGCTCACTGATGTCAGGGTCAGTACAACAGATGATGGAAAGTGGCTAGAAATAGACCTGCCTGCATCTGCAGGATTCAACCTGAAATCACTGGAAGACCCAAACAGTCGTAAGACGATCAGTGAATATGTAGAGAGGGTTCATGGTAGCTCTCTCGGAATCAATATAAAGCTGGGCTATCAGAGCCAATCATCAAGCTCTGCGCGAGCTACAGCACCTGGCGTACCTGAGGCACCAGGTGCAGCACAGCCTTCTGGAACCATGCGTAGTCTGAATCAGATACTGGCTGCAACGACCACTGAGCAATCACCTGCCACAACCACTGACGAACCGGTGCCAGATGCCGAGCCAGCCACAACCACCGCCACACCCGCATCTGCTGCACCTGCACCTACCGCCACACCCGCGATCTCTGCAGCCGTAACCGCACCCGTCGCTGCGTCCGCGACCCCCGAAGACTACATCATCGCAGCCTTCGGTGACAACGTGCAATTCGAGCATCTTCCCAACCAAGACAGCCAGCCAGACGATGATATACCAGCAGAAACCAACGACCAGACCCTGTCAATGCTTGATGAAGACGACCTGAGCTGAACAACCAATAAACCTGAAAGGACACCAGTATGGACATGAGAAAGATGATGCGTGAAGCGCAGAAGATGCAGCAAGAGATGGAAATAGCTCAGGAAGAAATCGCCCAGTTCACAGCAGAGGCTTCTGCCGGAGGAGGCATGGTAAAGGTTGTGGCCAGAGGAAACATCACAATCGACTCCATCTCTATTAACCCGGAAGCAATCGACTTGGAGGACATCTCCATGCTTGAAGATATGATCATGGCTGCCGCCAATGACGCTATCCGCTCGGTCGCGGAGCTGGCTGATCAGCGCATGTCCGTTGTAACCGGCGGGCTCAACATCCCCGGATTCTAAGGTCTGACATGCCGCAATCACAGCCCAGCCTGATCCAAAAGCTGCTTGACGAGTTCGAGCGACTGCCGGGCATCGGTCCAAAGTCTGCCCAGCGGATCGTCTACTGGCTTCTTAACAACGAAGCAAGCAACTCGGAGCGCTTGGCAGTAGCGATCACCGAGGTCAGACAGAGTGTCCATTTTTGCAGTCGATGCTTCAATTATGCAGAATCAGAGCTCTGCCCGATCTGCGCCGACCTGACCCGAGACAACTCGATGCTGGCAGTTGTCAGCGAGCCTCGCGACATCGTGGCAATTGAGAAGACTGCAACCTTCCGCGGACTCTACCACGTGCTCGGCGGTGCTCTGTCACCAATGGACGGAATCGGAGCAGACCAGCTGAATGTAGCACCTCTGATGGCGCGGTTAGCCGACACCGCGATTTCCGAAGTGATCTTTGCGACAAACCCTAATGTCGAGGGCGAGACAACAGCAGGCTACCTGGCTAGGCTAATCAAACCTTTCGGCATCAAAACCACCAGGCTTGCAAGCGGCCTACCTGTTGGCGGAGACTTAGAGTTCGCGGACGAAGTCACATTAGGCAGAGCAATCGAAGACCGCCACGAAATGTAGATTAATCAATAATATGTGGATAAGAACATAAGTGTCGCACACCTGTGTTCTACCCCGTACTTTGGCTCTACAGTCACCTCAGTTTATCTGCAAAACCACTGCTCTCCAGCATCTTTGCCAATGGCCAACCCATGCCATAAACAACTATTGCCTCTCCAGTGGCAATACAAATAAAGCCAAAGATATACATTGCAGGCCATGTTCCAGCTAAGTCTATGGTTGTAAATGGAATGGTGTAGAAGCCCAAGGCTGCCAGCATCAAAGGCAGGTAAGCCGATACGATCAGTGCATTCGTTACCACCGGACCAAGCAGAGCCAGAGGCTTTCTGTCTTTGAAGTGCCACATCCATAGAGATCCCAGCAAGGTAGCCATACTTCCAAAGAACACATCCAAAAGCCCCAAAGGCCCGCTTCCAACCAGCAGAATGCCCAAAAGATTCGCCAGAATGCAGCCTAATGTCAACCCCGGTATCGCTGCAGGAGTAAACAGCGCAAGAATGCAGAGTGCTTCAGAGACGCGAAACTGTACCGGCCCCCATGCAAAACCTTGTAAGAAGGTCAGTGTAAGCATAGTGAGAGCTGCATACAAGGCAGCAATCATCGCAATTCGAGTGATACTGATGTTCCTGTCAGCGTTGGCAGAGTTTTTATCCATAAATATAGTATGTCTTAAAAAAAGAAAAAAATAAATGTCATGCTGCGATGACAATTTAATTTGCTAAAGTGCTAGACTATATCTGCAGGGGTTACAGTAGCTAATCGGACAAACAAGTGGTATCCCCAACCACTTGCTTTCCCTAACGAGAGTTCCTTGCATAAGGGGGAGAACCTCTCACTCCCCCTTTCTTCTTTTTTGCTCCTTATTACCAAAAGAAATACGTGCCGCGTTGTTATCGGTTATGATAGAAGCCACATGTCAGCTACTGTATGGGATTTGCTACCGAAGCTATTGCTTTTTTCTGCAACACCACGAGGAGAGTCTTGAACGATTTTACCTATACGATTATCAGCCTATTGTGCTTCATCCCGTCGATTATGGTGCATGAGGTTTCTCATGGATATGCGGCGCTTAAACTGGGTGACACTACTGCGAAGGACGCAAATCGCCTGACCTTCAATCCTCTGAAGCACATTGATCCCTTTGGCACAGTTATATTACCGCTACTTCTGGCGTTATCCGGACTGCCACCCTATGGCTATGCCAAAGCCGTTCCCTTTAATCCGCGCCGTCTGAAGGATCCGAAAACCGGCGAGCTGATCATTGCGTTAGCAGGCCCTACGTCGAACCTGATCCTGGCTCTAGCTGCTTCAGTGATTGCGTATTTTGTCCGGCATTATGGAAACTGGAGACTCGATTTCATCTTCTGGGCTTATACCGCACTCTATGCCTTTACGGTCATCAACCTCTGCCTGATGTTTTTTAACCTCTTACCGATTCCCCCGCTGGATGGTGCCAGCGTTTTCGCACCCTTCATTCCTGACGACAAGTTGCAAGGTTGGTATAAACTGCAGAGGCAAGCCTTGCCGATCCTGTTTTTTCTGATAATCGGTCTTCCCTATGTATTCAGGATATTCGGAATAAACTTCAACCCACTGCAGGCCTACATCCAGGCTACTGCTGGTAACTTATCCCGCTTCCTGTTCGGTTTTTGAGCACTACAATCGTCGTCATATAAGGTTTACGCTAGAATGCTTTTAACAGGTTCAGCTAAAGCTTGCTTTACGGCGTTCGTATGCCTAGCAGGCATAATTTGGAGGATAGTCAATGCGAAAAGTCTTACTAACTGGCGATAGGCCAACTGGGCAACTTCACGTCGGACACTATGTCGGGTCACTGAAGAATCGGGTGATTATGCAAAACAGTGGCGACTACGACAGCTTTATACTGTTAGCGGATGTACAGGCTTTTACTGATAATTTCGACGCGCCAGAGAAGGTTCGAGATAGTGTCTTTGAGGTGGCGCTGGACTATCTGGCTGTTGGGATAAACCCTGAAAAG
>WQXZ01000111.1 GCA_009781525.1 Coriobacteriia bacterium
GAACAAAGGTGCAAGACATAATCAGAGCAGAGCTTGTGCGAGAGCTAGGGTTAGTAGAATTGGATGAAACTGAAGCGGCGTTTGGCGAGGAGGTGAGCTAGAGAATGGGTACAAAAATAATAAGTCATGAAGACACAGACAAAATAATGGATCTGCTGATGTTTAGAACAATAGAAAAAGTCGATGACAATTGTCTTTATCTTGACAATGGCGTGACATTAGAAATTATCCCAAATCGAGGTGGATGTGATTGTGGAGCAGGGGACTATTACTTAACAGCATTAAACCATGTCAAGAATGCAATAACATATGTAAATTTTGTTGAAGATGAAGTAACAGACCTAAAAACAAGTGAATACAGACAGGTCTACTCTATCTATGTTTATGCTGAACACTATCAATTGCTAGCATCATGCGAAGGGGATGACGGTAGCGGGTATTACGGAACGGGCTATGACATCCATGTGACTTTTCCTGATGAGCGAGAGGTGCAGTAATGGGAACAGTCGGAACAATCTACTGTGATGCTTGCAATAAATATTCGATACTCACACTAGCGACTGAAATGCCAGCAAGAGTTGATGACGGGCTAAACCATATTTACATGACCCTTGAGCTAACAGAAGAGTGGTTATGTGTGCCTGTGGAAGGTGGGCTTGAGACCTACTGCAATGAGTGTAAGGAGGTGCAAGATGAAAGTTAAAGCCTACATATGTGACCACTGTGGAAAACTTGCGCTACCAAACCATCATTTTAAAGCCAGAGCAAGCGAACTTGATACAATTAACAGTTTTGGAGAATTATGGTTTTGGCTTGATCGGAAAACTAGTATCTGTAGAACCTGCTGGCGTAGGTGGCGCGAATACGAACCGGAGGTTAAAAATGCCGATACTGATTGATATGGAGATGCCAAGGGGTTGCATGGACTGTGCGTTGTCTCACCCAGAAGAGCTTACCTGTTCACCACGATTTTCTGGTAAGCAGTCTTCGTTAGCTAGACCTGATGGGTGTCCGCTTACCGAAGTCCAAGACTTCGGCAATTTTCACATCACTGGCAGCCCAGAGCCGCCTAAAAAGGTCTGGAAGGAGGTTTGATATGGCAGTGATAATCGCTGACATGGATAAGCCGGACAGTTGCCGTGGATGCAGACTACGACAAGGTTTAATCATGAAAACTATGCGAGCTATCAGTTGGTGTGGTGCTGATAGAGATTGCAGGGACACACCGCGTGAGGGTATCCCCGATTGGTGTCCTTTGATACAAGTCACTTCGTGGACGGAGGTGTCAGATGGCAACAAACTGATTGAAGCTATGAAGGTGGTTAGTGATGATTAGGTACAGTTTCCCCCCGCCTGGGGACGGAAGCACTACAACTAAAACCTCGAGGAATTATATCCAGACATACGAATATCCTTGGCTTGATCCTAACTTACATGCAAAGAGGCTTGAGTATGAGTTGAAGCAAGCCAAAGCAGAGGTTAAAGAGTGGCGTGATAAGTGTTTATCACAAAGCAGCAGTGATTCGACAAAACATCAAAAGAAGCGGAAGAGCGTCTATTGTTAATTGCATCGCAAGAGGTGACAGCATTTACCTGATAAGGACTAACAGAAATGAGCGATCAGCTTCAGAGAGCGATACATGACTGGGAGAGACTGATGGATGAGAGCGGAAAACCTGTAAGGGATACGAGTGAACTCAAGTGCAAGGACTGTGCGTACTACCGAGACCCTGAAAACCGTACCGAGCTTGCAGAGTACCTGACGGTATCACTATTCGAGCTAGGGTACTTTGGCGAGGAATATGAGGGGATGGTAGCCACAGCGATAACCAGCTTACTCCACAGCTGGGGGATTTGTATGGCAGACCTTTACTTTGATGTTTACTCAGAAGCGCTTGTGGAGAGCGAAGAAGCATGTGCGGGGCTTTGTTTCGAGGAGGCACGATGACAGTCTTAGATAAAGAGAAACTGTTAGCAGTATTAGAGCACCGTTGGGTAATGGATTTAAGAACAAATACATTATTGGTTGCGAAAGATCAGTTACAGAGTATGATAGAAAGCGGCGATTATGACATTGAGCCTGAGACTGTGACGTTAGGTGACGGTAACGTTGTCGCGGTCGGGGACAGTGTAATGCTTGTCGGCATTAAGGACATCCGCGATCCAGCCCTGCAAGAAGTAAAAGCGATCGTCGGAAGCCATGTATGGGTCTCAGACGTGTAAGGCTACCTGAAGACCAGGTCGTGCACGCCAGCAACCTCATGGCCTTGATAGCTCCTCTCGAACTACAGTCTAAAGAGCAGGCAAAGTGAGGTACGAGCTTATACTCCGGTATTGGAGAGGAGGGAAGATGCAGGTCAGGAAACTATCTTTCGAGACCAAGAAATATAGCATGAAGGAGATTCCTGAGGAGTGGGCGGTAGCAAGTTATTCCAATGATATGAATGCAGTCATCAACTGTATCGCCTGTGGCGTGGAAGTCAGCTACGGCAAAAGCTATAAATCAAGGCAATATCATACAAAGGCAGGAGTGGGCTATTCGGTGTGTGAGGACTGTTACAGCCAAGAGTGGGTTGAAGTAAACGTGCAAATGGATAGAAGGTTCGCAGACATCACCGAAAGAAGGGTGGATGAGATACTCCAAGTGGTCTCAGAGGAGACTAAAGGTCGGAATTGGTCGATATCGCAACTGGCAAAACATATGGACGTGAACAGCGGCTCTCTCTCAAGGGTATTTGCGAAGAAAAGAAGGCTCCCTTTAGAATATATCGCTAGATTCGAGGAAGCCTTGGATCTGACTTTCGATTTCTCGCTCAGGCGAGAAGAATAGGTTTTCTATCCCGCTAAAGTACCGCAGTCGTGTCCAGGAACGCGATATCAGGGAGAGCTGCAACAGCAGCTGGGTCTGGATATACCGGCATATGGTTCGATGCCACAGTTCCCTTTATCAGCAAGGCACCAGCGAGACCAGGTTCCTGATCATTGAAGACGATGCCTTTAGCATCTCCGTCATTCGATGGCCAAATGGTGCCAGATGGTATCAGTCCGTCAACGATAAGTGGGGAGCTATCCGGGAAATCGATCGAGGGAATGAGCGCATCACTTCTCTTACCCAGGAACCAGGTTTTATTCTGCGGCTTAACGACATCTGTGGTGGTGCTCGATGAAGGCTCAAAGCCTTCTCCAGCGGAATATTCTATCTTTAAATATGCATAATAAAGACGAACAGTAGTCGTACCCATATATACTGGGTCTGTGCCAAGGAATCTGATTTGAGCTATCACATCACTGTCAATAGGTGTAAGTTCAACTGATCGCGATTGTATAAACACTGTATCCACTTTCCGCTCACTGAACACCTCTGAAATATTGCTGCCAATCACCTGATCTATCTTGGTGATCAGATATCCATTATCATGATCCATAGAATAAGAAATGTATAACGCTATATTCTCTATGACTGAACTGGCTGGTAGCTTGCTCTTGATACTTGACTGAGAGAAAATAAGTCTTGTTGCGACAGTTCCACCTTCCGCCAAAGTGCCTCCGGCAGAAGTATAGGTTCCAATTTCCGGAGGAATATCCCCAAAATCCGTTTTATACCGTATGTTCTCAAGCATATGGAATGGTGCTGCATCAGCAATATCTGTCCAAGTATCGAAATTGATTTTTTCAAAAGGCATGTTGCACTCTCCTAAAGCACTTCTGTCGAATCAAGGAAGATGATGTCTTTAAGTGCTGTAATAGCATCAGCTGACGGAAAGACAGGTAAAAGATTAGAAGCGACCTTGCCCTTTACCATAAGTCCTCCTGCTGTGCCTAGCTCCTGGTCATTGAAGACGATGCCGGTTGCAGATGCGTCATTTGCAGGATAGATCGTCCCTGACTTGATGACATCCTCAACCGCCAGAGGCGAGACTAAAGGGAAGTCAATAGACGGGATCATCGTATCGGAACGTTTACCTAAGAACCAAGTCTTGTCTTGGGGGAGCACGACATTGGTGATGGTACCAGAACCGTTGTCTTCATTTGAATATTCTATTTCGAGGAAAAGAGCATTTAACATAAGCGAACTGGAAATGCTTTCAATGCGCGATGTGGTGACTCTTACAGCGAAATCGTTATTCACTAGCGGGAGGTCAAAAGATAGAGGTTCTAGCAGGAAACTGCCCTTTCTCCACTCTTCGTTGAGTAAAACATTGTAGATACCACTGTTTACTATCCCGATCTCAAGTACCAAAGAACAGCCTGTCACTGCTGTGAGATAAGTATAGAAGGTGATCCTCTCAAGCTTTGATCCCTCTGGCAGCACTGATTCGATAGCCTGGGAAGAGAAGAAGAAATCATGCGATACGACCGGGTGGAGAGCACTCACTGATGCAAACGCGCTAGCCCAGGTCATATTCGCCTTTTTGAGCGTATAGGCACTCGTAATAACAGTGAACCCAGGCACGACATGATCCTCATCGAAAGTGACAACAGCAGTATTCTCAGGGACAGAATAATCTACCTCTAGATATACCCAGCCTAATGACACGCTAGGAGTACCGTCTAATCGAATAAAAGACACTGTAATGCTGAACATGTATATCCCTGAAGAATGACGTGACACCTCGAAGGCGAAATCCGTCATCATATCGTCTGCGATGTCTTCTGGAATTTCAACTATCGGGCTGGTCATGTTACTTAATTCCAAGCGTACATCAGCCACACTGGAACGCTTCGCTCCGACATGACAGGTGATTTTGTTGATTGTTGCGTTTGCTGGAATTGTATCTGTTACTGTGGCGTCGTTGAAATTGAACAAATTCCCAGCACCGAATGTGGTAAGTGTAGCATCAGCGGATGGATATTCTAGCTGTTCGGTTTTCTGTGAGTTCGAGACATTATCAAGCTGGGCATATGAGCCGTTCTTGTACACAGAATCCCATGTGACTCTGACAATCGGCATGTCACACTACCTCTTTTCCGCTCTGGTCGTAAAGTGCATAGGGTTGCACCGCTTGATTGGCTTTGTCACGGGCAAGCCGTGCCTGTGTCAAGTCTTCAAAGAACCCTAACTGGTCTGATGAGTCCGCATCCTTTATAGGTGCATCTTTCGGCAGCAGTCTGTAGCCTAACTTTTGTGGTGGCTTCACGGGAGGGGCTACCGGATAGGCGTTGTTTGCGAACAGTGACTGCCACGTTATCTGTCCGACCCAACCGTCCGCCACAAGTCCCATCTTCCCTTGATAGGTCTTCACGATAGAGTCGGTGACCGAGCCGAAGAATCCGTCAATTACTATCGGCTCGAATTTCGAAAGCAGATGCTGCGCTGCTCTGACTGCGAAGTTATTCGAACCTAGTCTGACTGACGCAATCAGTGTAGAGAGCGTGATTGCTCCCGCCACACCGTCTATCACCAGTCCGCGCTGTCTCTGGAAGGCTTTCACCGCTCTGTCAGTGATAGCTCCGAAGTCACCGTCGATCAGTAATGCGGAGTTACCATTCTGGAAGTTCAAGAGACACTGTAGAGCCTTTACGTTCTCTCCCTTACTTCCGACACGGAGTGAGGGGTAAGCGCCTGTCTGGGGCGGCTCAGGTGGCTTAGGCGGGGTAACTGGTGAGCTGTTCTTCAGTGCCGCCTTGAAATCCGTCCATCTCTTCGGGACGTTAACATGTGGGGCAGGGCAAATCTTCCTTGTTGCGTCATAGTGACGGATGACGTTGGACTCTTCGATGTTGTATCTATCCATCAGCATCTTCACTAACTCGATGGTGTTGGCCTCTGTTCTGGGTGATATATCGAGCTTGCCACCACTTGAAACACAGCACATCTCGATGCCGATGGAGTTGGTGTTCCTTGCATCGGAATAGTAGTAGGTCGCCCCGGCATGCCAGCTGATGTCCCTGTCAAGTACCACCTGCCAGATGGAGCCGTCATCGACGAAGTAA
>WQXZ01000112.1 GCA_009781525.1 Coriobacteriia bacterium
CTGGATACAGGTAATCGCCAGAAACCTCTGCAACATGCAGCTCCGCCGCAAGAACCTGGCGATGCTCCTCGATGCCGAGCAAGAAATCGACAACATCGACGCCGAGGAATCCGACGAGCTGCTACCAGCCATCTACGCTGAAAGAGCCGACCTCAAGGAGCGACTCGGCAGAATCATCGACACACTGTCAGACGTTCAGCGCCAAGCCATCGTGCTCTACTACTTCAACGAGCTGAGCGTCGAAGAAATCGCAAACGTCATGGAGTGCAGTCCGAACACCGTCAAAACCCGCCTCTTCCTCGCGCGCAAAGCCATCCGCTCGGAGGTCGAAGAGCAAGAGCGCAAGAGCGGCGAGCGCTTCTACGGCATCGCCGGCATTGCCATGCTCCCGCTCGGCGATCTTATCCACACGCACTTATCAACACTCGCAATCAGCCCCCATCTGGCGAGCAACACGCTGTCTGCAATCACAAAAGCGATCGCAAGCACAGCTTCGGAAGCATCCCCACAGACACCAGGAACGCCTATTCATGTGGATAAAACCTCGGCCTTACAGGCTCGGATCATGGCTGGAACCGCCGCGGTTGCTTCAGTTGGTGCGGTAGCGGTTCTTGCCGTGATACTGGTGACCGGTAGCGCTTCTGCGCCCCAGGTCGGTGACGGACAGAACACTGGCTCAGGCTTCCCTGCTGTGAGTGGGCAATCTCGAAACGTAGTTGGCGATGCGCAGACACGCGCGCTGGGTGCGATCGCTGCCCTGCCAGAACCTGAAGCGCTGGATGCATTGTTTGGTGTGCTTGAGGGCTACTGGGTTTCTGATTCGGAGTTCTTTGTCGGGTTCGTGCATTTGCAGGGAGAGCCTGCTATCGTCTACGGACTGTTTCAGACAGAATTCGGACGCAGCGGTAGAATCGTCGACAGATATGCGACCGGTAGGTATGAGGCGGTGTTGGTTATCGGCATAGCAGACGACTTGGAGCCCAGCAGTTCCGACGAGGCGCCTACCGAGCGCACTGAAGCTGTCTATATAGACGTGAGCGATCTTATCCACAGTGGAGAAATTCAGGTCAGGGTGGATGCGATAAGTAATGGCGAGTGGCAAACCTTCGAATATGGCAGTCTGGATTTCTGGGATGCTTTCAGCATTTGGTATGATAAGGAGCGATGAGTTTGGCGGGTCGTGGCTGCGAAAGGTGAATGAAGGCGAGCTTGAACATGGATGATTCTGAAGTCACGGAAAGGATGTATGCTTCGGTTGGGGCTCCCCTGACGCATTGGACCAGAGATGATATTCAGCAATGTCGTGACTGGTTGTTTGCGGGGCAGTATACCGATCAGGAGCTCTCAGACGTGTTTGCGCTGATAGATGCTCATCGCAAGTGGGTCGGCGACAAAGACATTGAACCGGGCAAAAGTATGTCCGAGGAGGAGTTCGAAGACTGGGACATGCTTTCGCGGCAGGCTGAGTATCGGGTTGTTCATCGCTTTATGCCAAAGTACGGATATTTCAACAGCAATGGCTGGTGGATCAAGAAGACAGATGTCTACTTCGAGAATGAATACGAGGTGACCGCTGAGCAGCAGCGTAGTATCCAGAGTATTTTTCAAAAGCGAAGCGCTTTGTTTTACCCGTGGTACCGCTTTCTTTACAGGATTATGCTTGGGCTGTTTATTGCCTATTTTTCTTTCGTAGCATTAAGTGCCCAGACGCCACTACGAATAGGCATGGCGTTGGCTTTCCTGGTTCTCTTTGTAAGAGAAATAATAACTCCACTAATCAATTTACCCAGACAGCTTGAGCAGCTTGCCACCCTTTCTGGCAAGGATAAGTTAACGATAAAAACCAGCTTCGGTGAAACCATCAGGACAGAGTATGGCAACTCTGTTTCGGACTATTCATATGACCAGGTCCGCTACATCGAGCACAATAAAGACAGAGTCTATCTCTGGCTTGAGCAGCTCTTTGTCTTGACCCTTTACAAGAACTCCTTTACACACGGAGACGTTGATAGCTTTCTGGAATTCATTACTGCCAAGTGCTCTGAGCAGGAACCGCTGTGGACCCAAAGCGAGCTTAACAAAAGAGCCTGGCGGAAAAACAGAGCGCGTTATCTGCTGCTTCTACTTATGGTAGTGTTTGCAGGCGCTTTGTTCGTATTGTCAAAGCAAGTTTATTGGTAGAGCCTTTTCGTGGCATCGGGAGTGCAATGCTGCCACTGAAGATCCGATGACAATAGCTGGATCTTATCCACATATTAGTTGGTAGTGCTATCTGGATTGAGCAGCTGGATGCGCAGGTCTCTGCGACAAGCTTTGAACTCGGGCTTGTCGTGCGAAAGGCGATGCTTTGTGTTCTTGGCGATTTGTATCACGATTCGCTCAAACTGCTCGACATCGCGAAGTTGCCGATTAGTCACTGTTATCACCTGCACGCCAATTGCAGCCAGCGCATTTCTTCGGGAGGCATCGCGAGCGATTCTCTCAGCACCTGTGTGAAACGAATCGCTGTCGTATTCAACCGCCAAACCGGCATCTGCCCAGAACAGATCGCATGAGTAGTATGACCTATCTGCGATACGCGCTGCCGTCTTTGTCTGGGCAATGCGGCTGTTTAGCTCTGGTATGGGCAGGTTGTATCCTCCGAGCGCATTTGGCAGAGTGAGCAGCAGTGTGAGCTTGGTTTCCATTGGTGATGCTGAACCATCCGTGATGAAGCGCAGCGCTCTGGTGGCTTTCTTGTACCCTTTCTCACCTTTCATTCTACTAACGAAAGTCTGCAGCTGCTTGAGGCTTGTCAGCGGAACGCAGTCAAAAGCCGCTAAAGAATAAGTGCCGCACAGCTCATAGCCGAACTCAATTAGCTCTATCAATGACATCTCGCTTGCCATTTGAAAAAAGCAGAATTCAGGAGAGCTCACGGTAAGTACGGATTGCTGATTGTCGGCGTACAGGAAGCTCCCTCTAGGTGTGGAGCCCGAGTGCACGTGATAGTGCAGAAGCGCTTGTACTTCGCTTCTGGATTTCTGTCTTGCGCTTTTGCTGCCGACCATGATGTGAAAAGGAGCAGTCAAACCTTTGAGGCTTTCGTGCTGCAGCATGTTTACTGGGTCGCCATCGCCAACCTGACTACTCGGTGTGTCAGGCTTGCTATCTGGTAGTTTTCGAAAACACTGACTATACGCGAAAGGCTTTTTTGATTCTGCATGAATCCGCCAGAATTGGATAGCGGTCTGGTGAGAAAGGAAATATGGCTGGTTATATAGCATTAGGGCATTCTAGCATTTATGTAAGGCTAATGAGTGGGAGACCAAACATTTTCTGAATTCCAACTTTTGAGCTATTTCTGCAAGTTTTTTGCGGTTGGGCGCTAAAAAAGTGCCTCACAGTCGCTTGTGTGTGTGGTATATGCAACGCTTTTGTTGCATATACCACACAGCTGTTGCATATACAACAGAAATTTTGGCGATTTTGCGCCCCAACCGCAAAAAACTTGCAGAATCTTGCCAAATCCTGGAAATGGGTTGGTCAGCGTGATGCGGAAGGCGCGGAAGGTTGCGGGATTGGGAGATTGCGGAAGGCGCGAAGGGTTGCTGAAGGCGCGGAAGTCAGGCTGAGGCAAAGGCTGGCGCAGATGAAAGGCTGTGAAAGGTTTGATTGGGTTTCTGGTTGATGCGAGCAGGTGTTTGTTGCATAGTGCAAGCCCTCCGCTACCTCCAGTTCTCGCGGCTGAGTCGGAGCTGCAGCTCCTGCAGCCGCGCCTTCCTGTCCCGATAATCAGGAAGAACACCCTCCACCTCCTGCCAGAACCGTGCAGAGTGGTTCATCTCAGCCAAGTGCACAAGCTCGTGCACGATCACATAGTCAATCACGTCATCATCAGCCATGATTAGTCGCCACGAATAGTTGATGCTTCCCTTTGCCGAACAGCTCCCCCAGCGAGAGTGAGCTCCAGAAACCCTAACAGCAGCCGGAGCCACACCCATTACGCCAGCAAAGTGCTGCGGTCGCTCTACCAGATATCGCTTGGCCAGCATCCGGTAAACCTGCACACAGGCTGATATCATCTGATCCGGCTCCAAACCAGGTGGCACAAAGAAACAGTCGTCATCAAATCCGACCTTCACGCCTTCCCTTGCAACAACAGAAAACAGCCTGCCCCGATACAGCACCAGATCGCCATAGTCAAGCGAAAAGCTCTCACGCGCAGCTATCCGCTCTTCCACCTTCGCCAACTTATCAGCAATCCACCGTTCCTTCGAGGCAACAAAACTGTCAATCTCACTGACCGGCATCAACAGCGGTGCACGAACCTCCACACCATGATCCCGAACGTACAGAGCAACCGTCCTCCGCCTTGAGCGAATCAGCGTGTAATCAACCATCACAAGCAATCTCCTGATATCTGAACCTGCCATCATCCCCACCTCGCTACCAATATAGAATATCTGGATAAGATCTTGTTCTCTCCTTGCGAAACTCAACAGCTCTCGGCACTTTCAGTGCCTTTCAATGCCATCGCCATCCACTTGCTATCAAGCCCAGTTTGATGCATTATGCTCTTGGTCATTGCCGGGTCCTGCTGAGTGACTTTTGTTGGGCCGAACGCGGTGGCTTGCATCAAAAACGTAAAAGCAAGGGGGGCGTAACTCGGGTCGCCAGCGCAGGCTGTCTATGGCTGCGAAGGCGTGCTGACTTGGGGCTGCCTGTAGGCAGACGCAGCTCAGGTCGCCAGCGCACGCAACCTCGGGTCGCCATGGCAAGCACTCCCCATGCTATTCACTACGGTTTGGAGATAGGCTATAAACCAAAGCAACGAGTTTTTATCCAGAAGTAAGAAAACCAGACTTCGTCATAGAGTGAGTTCAGCAAGGGTGTTGGTGCTTGGCTTTGCGGCGGTCATTGCAGCAGGAACCCTACTGCTTTTACTGCCGGTATCAGCACGCGCCCATAACTCGGTTTCAGTTTTGACGGCACTGTTCACGGCAACCTCGGCAACCTGCATAACGGGACTAACCGTGGTGGACACGGCGCAGACCTGGAGCACTTTTGGGCATGTGGTTATTCTGTGTCTGTTTCAGGTGGGCGCGCTTGGATTCATGACTGTCACCACTATTTTCTTCTTTATCATTAACCGAAAGATCGACCTTTCGCAGCGGTTGCTGTTGGTGCATTCCCTGAACCTGAATGATAGAAATGGAATCGTTCAGTTGGTTCGCCATGTTCTGTTTGGAACGCTTATCATCGAAGGAACAGGAGCGGCAGTGCTTTCGGTTCGCTTTGTTCCTGAATACGGGGTGTTGAAGGGTGTTGGAATGAGTGTCTTTCACTCCGTTTCGGCATTTTGCAATGCAGGCTTTGGCTTGATTGATGGTGGCGATTTGGCCTTCAATCCCCTCGGCTCTGCGACTGGCTCTGCTGACTGGCTCACTACCATTACCACCATGCTTCTGGTGATTCTCGGAGGGCTTGGTTTCTTTGTCTGGGAGGACATCTGGCGTAATCGTAGCTTTAAGAAGCTGCATCTGCATTCAAAAATGGTTCTGACTGTTTCGGCTCTGCTGATAGTTGGTGGCTGGGTTCTGATTTTTGTTGCAGAGCGGTCGAACGGTCAGACCATCGGCGACATGCCTCTGCAAAATGCTCTCCTTACCAGTCTTTACCAGGCTGTCATGCCTCGTTCAGGCGGGTTCAGTGCTATGGGACAATCCTCATTTACTGGTGTGACTAAAATGGTGACACTGATGCTGATGTTTATCGGTGGCTCAGCGGGGTCTGCCGCTGGTGGGGTCAAAAACGTTACTGCAGCGATTGTTGTATTGGCAGCTTTTAATTCTATACGGGGCAAAAAGCGCTTGACTGTTTTCAAGCGCAACATTCCGGAGGCGC
>WQXZ01000113.1 GCA_009781525.1 Coriobacteriia bacterium
CCGTTTGCCTGGCGTGTCAGGGTGGCAGATTGCTTTTCTCCCTTATTATCTGTATATGAAATCTTAACTGTATCTTCGAGATAGCCTTGCTGGGGAGCGAGAGTAAATATGAACTGACCGTCTGTCATCGTGACGCGACCGTTCTTGGTCGCGGCGATTGTCACGTCATATTGCTTTGTGTCACCACCGGCTACGACAATACTTACACCGGTCTTTTTCTGCTCAGCAACGATTTCATCTTTGGGTTTATCTGGGTCTTCTTCTTTCTTGGTTTCTCCAGCTGGTTTAGCTGAAGCCGCTTTGACTGGCGACGCATCAGCAATCAGAGAGTTCTGAGTAATAGCAATAGCTTCAATCTTGAGCTCACCATCGGTGGTGATGATACCGGTAGTGGGATCTGTGGCGCTTGTCTTTATATTTACTATGACCTGATTGTTGTTGCTGACAACAGCCACAGCCAGAGCACCGGTCAAATTGTTTGATGAGGTGTTTCCGGACTCTGACTTCTTTGAAGTGTCAGTTTTTGCATTCGGGTCTTTATCTTCGAATTCAGCAGTGAAGGTTACATTGGCAGCTGGCATCAGTAAGGTGTACTTGCCATTAGCATCTTTATTCAACGGCAAGGTGTGCTCGACACCATCCAGTGTGTACTTGGCAACCAGTGTGCCTTCTTTGAGTTGCTTGCCGCTGGCTGGGTTGACTGTGATCGTCACGGTCTGGCCATCATCGGCTTTATCGGTCTCGGGGATAATTGCACCGAGTGAGTTTTCGCTAGAGTCTTTTCCCTGATACGCAGTCAGGGTGTATTTACTACCAAAGCTCTTGCTGTCGGTATCGTTGCCGTCAGCATCTTTGGTTGCGCCATCCAATGCGTCAGTTGCATTGACGCCTTTGTTGCCGGTGTTGTCGTTGCCAGTTGCTGGAGGAGTCTCACCGGCAGCCAGCTCAACGAAGGTAGCTTTAATGGTCACTTCAGCGTCTGGCATTGTGAAGCTGTACTTGCCATCGACAGCTGTGATGGTGGTTGTAGTTTTGGTTGTGTCGCCTGGCGCCAGGTAGGTGATAGTCAGGGTTCCGAGCTTGTAGCCTTCATTCGGAGTAACCTTGATATTGACAGTCTCCCCTGACTTGGCGCGAGAGGGAGTTGAAACCGCACCGTTCTCTTCAGCGCCAGCATTGATCTTGTTGCCCTCAGTTGAAGCCAAGCCTTCGCCGGCTTTATCCATCTTGTCTTTGTTTTTGTCGCCTGTCATCGATTCTTTCAGAGTCTTGAATACTCCGCCAAGCATATCTGTGATTTGCTTGGTAGTGTTACCGCTCGAGTCAGACTTGCCATCGCCGCCCTTGCTGGCGTTAGGATCACTGGAGATTGCCTTGGTGGTAACACGCTCATCAGCTTTGGCGCGAAGTGTGATGTCGCCCCCTGCTGTCAGCGATGCATTGTCAAGTATCTTTACCCAGACATCCTGGAGTACTACGGTTACCGCAACGAACCCGCCATAGCTGTTTCCCTCCGAACCTGTCTTGGTATCTTTGGGGTCGTCCTCTTTGCCATCGTTTGTACCAGTGGTCTCTTTGGTCTCAGCAGTCTTTCCCTGCGCAGCAGCGATAACTTTAATCGTGCCACTTGCAGCAATCAGGATTGTGGTCTCTGCCTTGATGCTGCCATATACTTCTACATAAGTATCAGAAACAACAACACCGACAGCAATCGCAAGCGGTAGCTTGCCTGTGGTTGCCTTAGCGGTAATTGTGATATTTGAGACTGCAGTTATCTCAACCGATGCGCCAGCCAAAATGACAGCCTTCTCGTTGATAATGACTCCGGAGTCAGACACAGCCACAGCAACAACCAGAGGTATATATATAGCTGCCAGAGTAGAGTTGCTTACTTCAAACTTGACTTCGAGTTCAGACTTGATCTGAATGCGACCGCCGGCAATCACTTTACCATCGATGATGATTTCTACATTACCAACCTTGACTGTGACAAAGTTAATACCCGCAATCGGCAGGAAGCCGTGAGTCTGCTTGATGGTTGCAGTCATGAAAATCGAACCAGTTGCGATAAGCTCGGCACCTTCTGCTACCTTGATGACAACTTTGCTGTATGCATCAAAGAGCGACACCTCAAGGCTGTCGGTGGCACCATCTGGCAAAGGCAGGTTGTCGATAAAGGTGTCTTTGGCTTTGATGTTGACATCGTCGTCAAAGGCTTCGACTGTGATAATCATGGCAGTTACGATTCCGAAGAAGGTAATCTGGCGCCCCTTGATAGTAAGGTTAAGACCATCGGCAGTGATGCTGTTGACACCATACTCCTGCTCACCAGGCTGGATAATCACATTACAGAGAAAACCAGCTCCAGCAAAAGCCAAGTTGCCTAAAATGAGCAACCCGTCCGTATTCTCAACGGTGAAGCCGTCGTGCTCGGCTACTTTGAGTATGTAGTTGGTAAATGGATTGCTGAGTGTAAATGTCCAGAAGCCATCGACTTCTGTGGCATCTTCAAGCTTCAGCTCGATCTCAGGCTTGTTCTTCAGCTCATCGGTGAAGTCCTGAATCGCTGCAGCAACAGTCTTCAACTGCTTGCTGTCGGAGTTCTCAAGAACGATTTCGTTCTTTTCGTCTGCATCAACAGTAAAGCTATTGTTGGTGGAATCTTTTAGAAGAGTGCCGGTGAAGTGAACGCGATTGCGTCCTTCTCCCCCATCGATATTAATGGTTGAGATGAAGTTGGCAACTGAGATGTCAATGTTCACCGTATCGTCGCCGGCTCCGGTATTGATGGTCGCGCTGTTGCTTTCTAACGTTGTAGCAGCAGTATCGCCCTTACCGGAAATGGTAACGGTGTCATTACCAGCGCCAGTTGTAATAACGACAGTAGTATCGCCAGAAACGACAACCACAATGGTGTCGTCTTTGACGGTACCAACAATAGTCATGGTCGAATTCTCAACAGTGGTTGTTGATCCGGGAGAGTAGAAAAGCCCGACAACCTGCACATTGACACCGTTAATGACAATGTTGCCATTGATGTTCACTAAACCTTTGGAGTTCGCTGCCTCAAAGGATGTCTGATCAATCAGATCCTTCTCGCCAGCTGGCTTGGTATACGCATCATCTGCGACCAAGAAGAGCGTGAATTGCTTTAAGAACTCATCAAGATCAGTAATGCCAAGCGCAGCAGCATCGATAGATTCACGGTTTATGGTGATATCGCCATCGTATTCGCCTGCTGTGATTGCAATGGTAATAGATTTAGAATCGCTTGTCAGAGAGGCTAAGGCCTTCTCAACAGCCTTTTGAATTGCGTTGGATGAAGCTATGACTTCCTTGGTCACTTTTTCATTGCCAACTGGGTCGGATTCTGTCTTGGTAATCTGGTCTGCTCCTGGTACAGGAGCGTCTTTTGGCAGGGTAATAGCCTGCTCACCATCGGTCAGATAAAGCTGTTCGCTTTTCTCGCCGGTTTCGGAATTCTCTGTTGTTTCGCGGGTGTACGAGGGAAGGTCGTTTTTGAAGGTTAAATCATCATTTGTGCCAAGGTCAGACACCTTGTTTTCTCCAGTTGCACGGTCATCACTGGTGTCGTGTTCTACGATGGATGCGCTGCCATCCTTGGCAGCCAGTTCAACAGCATTGCTGACATCATCGTCAGCAGCCCAGGCAATAGCTGGAAGGGCGATAGCCACTGTGGTTGCTACCGCCAATCCGAGTATGAAACCCGCTATTCGAGTGGTATATCGAGTCAAAGAGGGCTTAGTCTTATCGACTGTTCTTAGCCCCTTGGATAAGCCAAAATCCTGCAGCAAATGCTGTGATGTAGCCATGTTCAACCCCTCATTTACTAAAAAGCAAACTCACCTGGACGCGACTCCTCGCGCCAGGTTGCAGTAATTGTACCCTTGTCTGGTCACAAAAGTGACAGGAATAGCAAAAAAGATGCCTTTATAAACGATTATTTTTAAGCGGTTATTAGTGTTTATTTTGCCATTAGATTGCTATCATTTACCTGTTCTAACTGCCATTCTATTTATAGCAGTTTTGCTTTTTGTGCGTTGTTTATTGACGCAAAACCGAGGGTTTTATCCCCAGAAAATGCTTGTTTTTGGTATGTTTACGGCTCCTAACGCACTACTGTGAAAAGGACAAACGCCGGCTCTGAAGTGCACTTATCTTTTTGACTGAGCGAGTATCTATTCTGGAATAAATAGAAGCGGCGTTATTATATGCCGCTTCTACTCTGATTTATACTGTAAAACAAACTACATTACTTAAGCATGGTGCTATTGTCCTAAGCTGCTACCTCCAAGGCCTTCTTTGCAAGATCGGTTAATGCTGTGAAAGCTGTAGGGTCGTTGACAGCGATATCAGCTAAGACCTTGCGATCAAGGTCGATACCTGCACGCTTCAGTCCATTGATAAAAACCGAATAGCTCAGTCCATTCAGTCTAGCAGCAGCGTTGATGCGAGTGATCCAGAGTCTGCGAATCACGCGCTTCTTGTTGCGGCGATCGCGATGGGCATATGCCAATGAGTGTTGAACCTGCTCTTTGGCGGCTTTATACGATCTTGATTTTGCTCCATAGTAACCACGAGCCCTTGCCAGTACTACACGGCGCTTTTTACGGGCAGAAACCGAACGTTTAACACGAGTCATTTAAATCACACCCTTTACCTGAGCCCGAGATTCCGAGCAATAACTTTGCGGTCAGAAGGAGCTACCTCTTGAAGCTTGTCAAAGCCGCGTTTAGCCTTCGGTGATTTCTTTTCTTTCAGATGGCTTTTATATGCCTTCCCTCGCATAATCTTGCCTGTACCTGTTACTCGGAAACGCTTGGCAGTAGCCTTATGCGTTTTCATTTTTGGCATTCTTCGTCTCCTTGTCCTTCTTCTTCAATGGGGCGATTAACATGAACATATTACGCCCCTCCAGCTTAGGCTGATTCTCGATTATTGCGTCATTTTTGAGATCCTCAGCCAGTGTCTCCAGGATGTTCAATCCGAACTCAGGATGAGCCATTTCGCGCCCTCTGAACATGATTGTCACCTTGACTTTTGCCCCGCCGTCAAGAAACCTAAGTATGTGTTTTTTCTTTGTTTCATAGTCACCGGTGTCGATCTTGGGACGGAATTTCATCTCTTTGATCTCAACCTTTGTCTGGTTTCTCCGAGCAGCTTTGGCTTTCATTTCCTGTTCGTATTTGAATTTGCCGTAATCCATGATACGCGTCACCGGTGGGTTTGCGTCAGGGGCAATCTCTACCAAATCGTAGCCCTGTTCGTCTGCAATTCTTTGGGCTTCATCGATGTCGAATATCCCAAGTTGAGTACCATCAACGCCGATCAGGCGTACCTCATCGGCCATGATCTCCTCGTTTAAGCGTGGATCCGTAGCGGCTATTGTGTCACCTCCAAATCTAAAAAAACCTGCTATTATACGGCAGGCTGTAAGGTAAGAAAAACAAATCTGGATAAGACCCAGGCATTCTATTCTGACCAGACAGCCGCCCCTTGGCGCTGAAAGGTGGGGATGATTACTCCCACTTCAAAGCTATCTCTATATAAGAGATGCGCTAGATTCTATCACACTTTATTAGAAAAGGGACGGCAATCCGTCCCTTTTCGTTTGCGAATGTGGTTCGAATACTATCTAGAATAGTCTTTTCGGTTGCTCGGTTGTTGCAGCGAATACCTTGGCTGGAGCTCTAGCGGCAGGCGCTTCAGTAGCGATTTCTGCCTCGACGACGACGTCATCAAAGGTGACAGCAG
>WQXZ01000114.1 GCA_009781525.1 Coriobacteriia bacterium
CATTCAGTCTCTGGTCTTTTCATGTTTCTCATAATCACCTATACCTCCAAATCTATTAGGTGGCATAGAGATTACCAGCGAGAATTGCTGATTGCTATGTGGTTAGGATTAGACGTTTACGTTTTTCCAGCAGATATTCAAGGTAATCATGTACACGCAGGTCGTTTTCTTTGGCAGTCTCAACGATAGAGTAGATCACAGCTGATGCGTCAGCACCTCTTGGGGTGTTGGAGAAAGTCCAGTTTTTGCGACCTAGAACAAAGGGTTTGATCGATCTTTCTGCTCGATTGTTCGATAGCTCCAGTCGACCATCTAAGAAAACATTCATAAGCCAAATACGCTGTTCTTTAGCATAGTGGATAGCTTTTCCGACCAATGACCTGGGCAGCGCCTTTACCTGCTCTGCCCACTTGAAAAAGCTTAAGGCAATCGGCTCTGATAGTTCTTTGCGCCTTTGGTATCGTTCGGTGAAGTCCAGATTGGCAAATTCGCGCTCCAATAAGAACAACTTGTCACAATAGGCCAGTCCCTCTTCAGCCAATAACATGTTCTCACTGCTTTTGTTTGCAGGCTTCAAAGCGTTCGTGAAGTACCTTCTCATGTGTGCCCAACACCCGACTACAGTAATACCTGAGCCAAGACTGTGATACCCCCGATAACCATCTGAATGTAGGTAGCCTGTTTTAAACTCCTCTAAAAAGTCTTTCGGGTGACTTGCTGAGCGTGTGGGTTTGTATTCGTAGCAGACAAGCGGATGTAAGGCATCTGCACCTGTACGATATAGCCACATGTATGACTTCTGGCGAGCTGCTCTTCCCTCCTCATTGATCACCTGAACCGTTGTCTCATCAGCACACAGCACATCATGGCTTACGACCAGGCGTTTCCTGATGGCGTCATATACTACCGTAAGCCATGTTTCCGAAGTATAGATAACCCAGTTGGAGATGGTCTGGCGAGAGAGTGAGAGACCGTCGGACACAAAGGCGGCTTCCTGGCGATACAGCGGTAGATGACGCTCATATTTATCAGCGAGTATCTGAGAGACCAAAGAAGCTGATGCGATGGAGTTCGGTATCAGCGCCTTGGGACTATCAGCGCGAATCACAGGGGTGGAGTCAGAATGTGTCTGACAGTGCCTGCAACTGTAGACATGGGTATGCAGTTCGTTTACGTGGTAGGTAGCAGGATTGTAGATGAGCTCTCGCCTGACATCAGTGCCTATCTCGTGGAGCCTACCTGAGCACTTAGGGCATGATCGTTCATCGTCAGGCAACTCATAGTCGATCCGATTGACATCGAATACCGATAGGTCAGCATCACGTTTGCCCTTGGGGCGACGCCTGTGTTCTTTTACGACCTGTTCGATGTCAGGCTCTTCAGCTGTCTGATCCTTGGCAACAAGACTTTCAGCTTCATTGAACACGAATTGCTGTTGACTGGCTTGGACACGAGACTCAGAAGACCTACCGAAACGCTTGGCTCTCTCCAGTGCAAGCTCTTCTCTCAGCAGCTTGTTCTCAAGCGTCAAAGCCTCGATCACATCCAATGCCTCTGGCAGGGTCTCGATCTTCGGTTTCGGGATGTCTGCTTTCTTTGCCATTGTAATATTATACTATATTATTATCATTAATATGACGTATGAACAAGAATTTACAGAATATTTATCCCTTTATCTCGCGAATTATGCGCAATACTCAATTGAGCAATCGCTCTGTTACCGGATCACCCTTGAAACGCCGCTCCAAAGCTGTGTTTGAGATGACCTGTAAAAGCTCTGAAGCACTTATATCCATGGTTGATTCCAAGGCCTGCTCTGTCGGCCACATGAAGTGTCCCCGCTCCAGTCGCTTGGTGTGTAGCCAGAAACCATCGGTGTCCCATTCCAGGATGCGGATGATATCTGAGGGGTCTGTTGCAGAAAGCGAACAGAGCGCCACTGAAGGCATCCAGCCCGAATGTGTCTACTTGCGATTCCAGCCAGACCGTTTATCTGCTTACGCATGTCTGTATAGCCACACGCAAGATAGACTTTCTTGTTGTAGGCTTCAATCATAGTGACACCAAGACCTTGAGCACGGTCTCTAATGCATCTAAGTCAAAACCGGTTGTCACGCTGACGGTGTATCCAGTAAGCCCGATCGTGATGGCTGAAGGGTTAGGCGGTTTTGGCTCAGCTTTGATAGCACCGACATCGACAAACCTGGCTTTGGTGATGGCCTTCCTGCTAGCACCTGACTCGTTTCTGAACTTACTTACCCAGTTACTGATAGTTTTGTGGTTGATACCGTGGGCTCTGCACCAGGCGCTTTGAGAAAGTCCGCTGGCTTGCATCTCTGCTACCAGCTCACGCCATTCAGCTTCGGGTCGTGCAGGACTAATCTTTTTGGTCATCTTGTCTCCATTCATCGGTTGCTCGTCTGAATGAAGACTACCAGGTGCCACCTGTGCTAGCTATGCCGCTGGTATTTGACGCTTACGCTGGTATATCAAATATTGTGGAGCGGCACTGGCAAAACGTCGTTGCTAAGCATCCGGAAATAGCCGCTCATGACAAGGTCAAACCGCATCTCATCCGCCACAGCAAAGCCACGCACCTAGTCGAAGAGAACGTAAATCTCTTTCACGTAAGAGATTTTCTCGGACACTCATCGATTACGACTACCCAAGTGTATTTAAAAAGTAATCCTGAAAGTATGAGGAGAGCAATCGAAGCCGCATCATCGGAAGTCGTTGCTCCATGTAGCGAATACTACGATACGGGCAAACGGGCTGAGTTGATGGATTTTCTCAATAAACTGTTGTAGATAAACGTAATGCGAAGTTCAAAGTCTCGCTTTGCGGGAAAAGACCGTGAACTTCGCATTACCCCTTACTTGTCATTAAACTTATAATGCAGATCTTCACATTATAAGTTATCCGGTATCAGGATGGGGGTTGTTCCACCGAAGTATTCAAAGGCATTGACGTGGGCATTGAGCCAGGACTGCTGATCCATGGAGTAGAAGCCTTCAGCATAAGAATATGACGAGTATGGCAGACAAGCGACGAACACATAGACCTTGTGTGTCTCACCTGTGTCACGATCCACCGTCTGCATCACAGCTCCACACCAGTCAACCATCATCTGCTCAGCTGGCCTACGCTCGATATGCATCACCACTTGATTAGAGATAGCCCAGCGACGGTAGTGATAGCAGAAGGCGGAATACTGATACGGCTCCTCTCCGGCAGCGATCGCTCTCTGGCAGTATTCGCTCCAGCAAAGCGATAGTGTCACACCCTTCTTCAGAAGCTCCCCGTTGACATGTTCGAAATCCGGTACTGCTTTCCTGAGTTTTGGTTCCTCCCTTGGAAAGAGGATCCGATAGATCTCTTTGTCGTCGAACTCTTCTGGTAGCGGCCACTGGAGGTTTCTCATTTTGGCTCTGTCTAAGACGCTCTGGACTGTACTTCTCGCGCATCCGCATGAATATGCGATATTGCGGATGCTGACCCCATTGTTATGGAGTCTTAAGATCTCACGATACCTAACCATGGTTGGTTCTCCTTTCTCTCGTGAGTAGTGCCTGATTGCACCGCGCTCATTATCAGAGAAAGAAGCTAGTGATTGTGTACCGACAGCTATGGAGAGGTGTACCGCTGGGTCATGGACAAGTGTACTGACGAAACGTGGAGCCGTGTACTGTTCTGGATGTAATAATCAACTCGAAGGTGAGTTAGCGAAGGCATCAGGTGGACGTATCGCCAAGAAGTACCGTGACTTCTTCACGTTCTCTGATACCCATGAGAAGAAGCCCATCATGTTCTCACGCGACAATGCTGCAGTGGCAGGCGCGCTTGCCGAAGCCGGGTTCATCGTTTTCATCACCAATGACGAAACACTTGACCCACTAGGTGTCTTGAAGCTCTACCGCAGGCGGGACGAAGTGGAGAAGGTGTTTGACGACCTGAAAAACGGGATCGATTTCAAAAGGTTAAAGACGCATACCCAGCAGAGCACTGAAGGTAAGGCATTCGTCGGTTTCATAGCATTGATCCTTCGCTCCCGTATGCTCAGCTTGCTGCAGAAAGATAAGGCGACTGAGACGTTGACGTTGAAGAAGGCGATGCTGGAGCTTAAGAAGCTGCAGTATGTCGTCACCAGCGACGGTGAGGAGCATTACCTGCCTGTCACCAAGACCCAGATAACGATAGCTAGTGCGTTAGGTCTGGCTCTTGTATAGGACAAACAACTGCGGAGTTTAGGTTTAGTAGCCAAATATCGTCTTTATCGATACCAACGAACGATACTTTCCTAGCAATGTAACAGTCATAATTTAACTGGATAAAACCACGCTTCTTCAACAACTAGATCAGACATCAATTACCCTTGCCCTCTGCCTTGTCTTCAGCCATACCTTGGGCTTTAGTCAATATCTACCTGCCGATGCTTACCTGCTGGTTGGCACGATGTCTCCAACCAGCAGCAATCGATAAAAGACTGGCTGCACCAATGTGGCTTCTGTTATGCGATCCATATTGCAATTACAGTGCCGTCGCGATGAATCAGTGCATGAGGTACTACGCCGAGCCAATTGTCTGGCAATGTTCCATTTACCATCCAGCACTCATTCTCCCTGTCGTAGCGTACCTCTATCGGCTCATCGTTAATTATGTTAGTCGGTTTGCCATCAATGATACCCCATCGTTCGAACCAAAGGTCTATTGCAGCCTCTATGGCATCCTCTTCGGTTTCAATCAGTCCTACGTTTGCCGAATACGGAAAATCTTCAATCATACTCTGATAATCTGCAAGGTTAAATGATTCGACCTCAGTGTCTATGGGATCGGATATTGGATCAGTTATCTCGTTTCCAGTGCTGACTTCACTTTTGTCTTCTGTAGAGTCGTCTTCCATAGAACCAGATGACTCACCCTCTTCAATCACAGGGTCGGGTTTCCCATTAATGACGCTCATGCCTATTAGAACCCCGACTGCCAAGAAGGCTGCTATTGCAATTGATATTAGTAAACGTTTTTTCATCTTCTACCTCCATCCATTTGATAGGCTATCAAGGTAATGCGGGTCTTGGGGCAAATCAGTCATGATTACTATTACTCTTCCATCAGGATTCTCCTCATTAGGAGGATCGTACCTGAGAAGAACACCTTCTGCGTGGTATAGATAAACTGTAACATTTTCTCTTGCCGCATATCCTGTATCCAAGTCAGAATACTGTGCGTGATAATTATGCCCATATGTAAAAACGTGCGTATGATTCACCGCTACCCTGACTGTTCCCTCTGGTACATCTGGAATATCTACACCCCACCTAATTCTATCTGTGTAAGCTACGGTATACGAATAGTATATTGTTGTCTCCTCCACCAGATATATTTGCGTTTTGCCTTGGACAACTCTATAGACAGGAACTAAACATGTGTAGGATAGCTCATATATCGAAACAGAATACTCCCAACCATCCCTAAATGTTCCTAACTCGTACAGATAATAAGAAGAGTCAATTGCGGCTCCGTTCATAGTCAAAAAACGATCCCCCGGTCCTTTTCCGGTTGGGTCAGATAAGTTAACAGTATTGTTCTCGCAAAAGGCATAGAGATTCTTACCGTTATAACCAGGATTCAATTGACTATCTGCATTCAAGAACCTCCCGACCTCCGGGTCATAGTAGCGGGCATTCAGGTAGTAAAGACCGGTCTCAGAGTCATAGTAGTAACCTCTGTACCTGAAGGGGTTAAGCTCTCCTATGGTAGAAGAGAGGCTTCCA
>WQXZ01000115.1 GCA_009781525.1 Coriobacteriia bacterium
TCATCACAGATAGAGAAATGGTAGAGTTCATAAACGAGGCTGTTGCGTCTGCAAAGGTCGCGTAAGCTAACTAGGTTTCGCGGACATTATTAACTGATGTACTGCGGAAAGTTATCCAGACGCTGCAAGCCGCGCGCGCTACGCGAGCCGCTGCAAGCACGCGCAAGCTGCCGACAAGCTTCGCATGCACAGGATGTTCTCCCTACTCAGTCCAGCACAATTTCATACGGCCACATCATAATGCCACCGAGGTCGTAGACATTGGTGTAGCCTAAACTGATAAGTAACTGAGCAGCGTTTGCACTGCGACCGCCACTTAGGCAATAAACGATAATCAGCTCATCCTTGTCCGGAAAAGCCGACGGTGCATAAGCGCTCAGCGAATCACCAGGAATACTCACAGCAGTCGGAATATGCCCAGCAATAAATTCGCTTTCAGTTCGAACGTCAACCAGAGTATATGGCTCGTCCCCATCGATCAGAGCCTTGACATCGTCAGCACTGATAACACGATAAACACCCACTTCATCTCCTTGCTCGCCCGAGCCCGACTTGCCCCTGCCACAGCCAAACAGCAAGCAAGCACAAACAACTATCGCGCAAATCGCGATAACCCATCGCAGCTGACTGGAGTTGACACGCATTCACTCCCTCATTTCTGCTGTAAACCGACTGATTGCATTGTCGTCGATGATGTCAGTGTAGCTACTCATTTTGCCGACAGCTCGCATGATCAAGCGCTCGAAAAAGCTGGCCTTGGCTGGATCGAATACCCCGCCAAGAAAAGCAATTGCTCTCGCAGCATCTAACAATTCTGGGGAGAAGTTCGCGGTGAATGCACCAGCCTGCGCTTCCGCTCCCATGCCACAGAGAAACAAACCAAGCCGCTTGCTGCAAAGCATTGCTGTGTTCTGCGCCAGGAACAGCTGAGCTTGCTCCAGGATTTTGCCTGCATAGATTGCGCTTCCTACGATGATGCAATCGAAGTCAGCCAAGACAGGGTGCTCACCTTTCTTCAGGTCATGCATAACAGTGTCATCGATTCCGCTTGCGATATGCTGAGCTACAACAGCAGTCGAACCATGCTTGGTTGAATACAGTATTAACGTCTTCATAATAACTTCTCCCTAAAAAATGACACCGTATACATCCTACATCTTTATAAGTGTTATTGCAGGTATAAATGCAACCATACGAGTAGTGCTTGAGGGAAGACGGGTAGTAACCAGATTACTAGTATTTATCCTACAGATCGAAAGACCTGACTGTTTTTGTCTTCAATCGTTATAAAAAGGTCTATAATGTCAAGCCGATGTGAAATCTATGTGAAATCTATGTGAAGTGAGCACCTGTAACGCTCTGTTGTTTAGGCTGGAACACGCTGTTCAACTGACTTGGATTTGCCAAATATAAGGGAAGTCAAAAAATGACAATCGGGTTTACTGATTTTATTAATATGTTGTTTACCAATCCGGTTCTAGCTGTTTTGGTGGTGCTTATTCTTGGTGATATCATCATCAATGGAGCAACCGATGCGCCAAACGCGATTGCCACAACTGTTTCGACTCGCTGCATGTCTGCAGACGCAGCTATTCTGATGGCTGCTGTCATGAACTTCCTCGGTCTTCTAATAATGACTTTTATTACATCAAAAGTGGCGAACACCATCTTTTTCATGGTTGATTTCGGAGACGATCCTGCGCTGGCGCTGATTGGCGTTGCAGCTGGTATGGTGGCAATCATTCTTTGGGGCGGAGTTGCCTGGTATTTTGGCATACCCACATCAGAAAGCCATGCTCTGATTGCAGGAATCACAGGCGCAGCCTTTGGGCTCACTGGATCATTCGATGCAGTGAATATGAATGAATGGATAAAGGTCATCTATGGACTGGTTATCTCTTCAGTTCTTGGCTTTGGCTTCGGTTTTATAGTGGCAAAAACCATCAGGGTAGCTTTTCGGAATGTTCATCGACGCACTGCTGACAAAGTTTTCTCTTTTGCTCAGATTGGCGGGGCCGCAGGTGTTGCTTTCATGCATGGGGCTCAGGATGGCCAAAAGTTCATGAGCATCATGATGCTGGGTGTAACTCTAGGTGCAACCCAGATGGCAGGAGTTACCCTGGAGACGCTCACATACCCCTTCTGGCTTGTGCTGATTTGCTCGCTGACCATGTGTTTCGGTACTGGCATGGGCGGTAAACGAATAATCAAGAAAGTAGCTATGGAGATGGTTTCATTTGAGAAATATGAAGGCTTCGCAGCCTCATTGGCTGGAACGGTCTGCATCGGTTTAGCAGTAATGACTGGCATTCCAGTATCAACAACCCAGGTCAGCGGTACCGCAATGATGGGTGTTGCAACAGCAAAAAGTATCAAAGGACTCAGGCTTGATGCAGTCTTAGATCTGGTATTGACATGGGTTCTGACTTTTCCTGGCTGCGGATTAATCGGATATGTTTTTGCAGTCGTTGCCAAGAATCTGTTTAGCTAAAATATTGCTAGCTTAGCAAGATAAAACGAAGGGTATGAAATGGCAAAAAGATTTGATTACTTTGAAGCATTAGAAAACCAAGCTGATTTTGCGGTAAAAGAAGCAGAATTGCTGTTGGAGTTTGTGGAGAACTTCAATTTTCATGATTATCCAGACTGGATTGCTCAGATGCATACATTGGAAAACGCAGCGGACTCGCAGATTCACACGATATATACCCACTTGGCAACTGAATTCATTACGCCGATTGACCGTGAAGACATTCTGCTTACAGCACAGCGGCTGGATGACATTGTTGACAGCATCGAAGACATATTGATTCAGATGCACATGTACGATGTTACTGCACTGCCCGAACCCGCGATTAAGCTAGTGAAGCTTATTATGGACGCTACCTTAGCCTTAAAAAGGGCACTTGAGCAGTTTAAGAGCTTTAAAAAGTCAAGCAACCAGGTCAGATCGGCAATTGTTGAAGTTAACGATGTGGAGGAAAAAGCAGATCGCCTCTATTTTCGCACTATGCACAGTCTTTACAGAGAGTATAAAGATGACCCCCTTTATGTGATGATCTGGAGCAATCTTTACGCGCAAATGGAAGCTGCTGTTGATAACTGCGAAGTCGTTGCTGATAACCTTGATATGATTATTCTAAAGAACAGCTGAGCTATCCACAGAAACTCAGAACCGATGATTCACGTGAGTTAGTTTCATCGATTTCGATAACTTGTAGTATGCTTTTTGTAGGCATACACATTACTGAATGCATGAGGTTCGATGAGCAAGCTTTGGAATAACACAAATGGAGCTAAACGAGTTGTCTTAGTAGCTCTGCCAGTTATACTTTTCGGCATCATAGGTTTTGGCCTATATGCTGAGATTGCAGTGCTTTTTGAGCATTGGGTTTATTATGAGAGCACCGAGCACATGTCGCCAGCTCTGACATTCTGCGTAAAAGCTGTGACTTTCTTTGGCAGCCCTTTGGCAGTTGTAGCTGTCTGCTTGGCACTGTTTATTATTCCGGTTACAAGAGCGAATTATGCGCTGCCTGCCTCACTATCCGCTTTTGTTGCAGCATGCCTCAGCGCTGCGCTGAAACAATTCTTTGCCAGGCCAAGACCTGAGTTACTCAGGTTGACAGGTGAGACCAATTATAGTTTTCCGAGTGGACACGCCATGATCACAATGGCGCTATTCAGTGCGATTATGCTGCTGGCTTGGAAGTATATGAAGACACACGAAGACAGGTTGGTAACTACAGTCCCGATTGTCGCTCTGATTACAGCAGTCGGCCTAAGCCGTGTATATCTTGGTGCGCATTTCATAACAGACGTTGTCGCTGGTTGGTGTCTGGGACTTGCAGTTGCTCTCTGTGTAGTCTTTACTCAAGATGCCATTCGAACCAGGTACTTGAAAAGCCAACATCAGAAGCCAGCGGACGACACTGCGGAATAACAAAACCAAGTTAAGCAGCTGCTTCTTTGCATAGTTGCTTCTTGTTTTCATCAGCAGCAGGTGAATTGTGACGCCGATGCCAACAGTGCTTAGTGAGATGTACGCCCACGTGGTGTGCATTGCGATCATCGATATCAGGAGCCCCGTCCAGAGGAATGCAATGCTGGCAACCTTCAGCCACAGGCTAATGCCACGTTTGGTCTGATGATTATCAATGTATTGGCCGAAAACCGGACTTTGCTCAAGCCATCTATGAAACCGCTCACTACTGGTAGAGAAGCAGAGAGCTGCAAGCAGTACAAAGGGTGTGGTTGGTAGAACCGGTATCAACACACCTACAGCGCCACAACCAAGTGAAACAAAGCCGAGAGTAATCAATAGTAGGTTCTTAATCTTTTCAGGCAGCACTGGTATCCCCGTGTTGGTGTTTGATGCAAACGTCCGGATATAATACACGAAGAGATGGTTATAAACGAACAGAGAATTGCATGGAAAAACAGAACACGAAAAATGACGATAAGGTATGGCGAAGAACAGGGTCGCTTCTCTCTCATGCGAAGACACACGACTGCCCGTTTTGCTCAAAGCAGCTTGAGGTCAAAAATGTTGACATAGTGAACGCCTCATCCGAAGAAGCAAAGATTTGGAGCTTCAGTAGCAGCGGGTTTTCCATCGAGCTAACAGCACCCAATCTGGGTGTACTTCACTGCCCTGAATGCAAAAACAGCTTTCATGTCGAAGCTATACGCAATTTCGAAAAAGAGGCAAAACGGCTCGAACGCGTCAAGCGTAAAGTGATGAACAGTGGCACATCCTTTAACTACACTCAAATACAAGAACAAGCTGCAAAAGAACTCGACATCCGATTCTATTGTTTATTTCTGCTGCTTATCAGTGTTGCTCAAGTAATACTGTTTCTGTGTATCTCTAACTATAATTCTCGCTCTTTTATGCGTTTTCTATATGATGGGAACATTTTCA
The DNA here is from genome assembly GCA_009781525.1 of Coriobacteriia bacterium. GTDB lineage: Bacteria > Actinomycetota > Coriobacteriia > Coriobacteriales > UBA8131 > WQXZ01. The sequence goes on from WQXZ01000115.1 coordinate 4,925, forward strand.
ATCTCTGGGAATTATGCGTTGTGCTGGTGCTTGTGCTGCTAGGAGAAACTGTTTCTCGATTCCGGACTAAAAAGGCTACCTCAGATGTATACATCGTCTCGCCAGACAATGTCGCACTCAGGAATGATGGCACAAGAAAAGCAAAATCTAACATGAGCAATCTTGGCTACGCACTTTATCTCTATGCAGCGTTTTTAGACATCATTTTGCTTGTTGCTCTTTCAAGGCACTTTGCAGTTCACGGAGAGCTATGGCAGTTTGGTGATTGGCTGATGCTAGTTTTAGTTTTTGGCGCAACCTGCTGCGTTGCTCTAATTATCGTGACTATAGTAATAACCAAAGCACGAAGAATCGAGTACGCAAAGCAGGCATTGAACGGACTCGAGAGTGGGTTTAAGGTGCGCATCTGAGCACGACTAGTTGCTATAAAACAAAGCGTGGTTTTCTGAAGATGAATTGGTATGGAGCAGTACTTGGGACTATTTGAAAGAATGAGAGAGCACAATGTGCGAAATTATCGGGCGGTGCGGAAGAATCCATATTACGTGCATCGAAAACCACACGCTTGCCCGTTTTGCGCTGGGGTGCTGGCGGTTCGAAAGGTCGAGAAAGTTGACCTGACTGTCGAAGAGCGAAGCGAAGCAGGCTTTGGATCAAGGGAGGAAGTCAGGTTTTCTCCGACACTTTATTCATATGAGGTGTTCTACTGTGCTGCCTGTGACGCTGAGTGGACGATCAGCGATGTCAGGGCGTATGAGCGCGAGACCAA
>WQXZ01000116.1 GCA_009781525.1 Coriobacteriia bacterium
TCAAGCATAGCGGCAAGTAGTCTTTCAGCGAATATGTATTCCAGGAAATCTGCTTGCCAGACATGTATGAGCCTGGTGCTGTCTTCCGGATTGACGAGTAGTGGCACCAAGCTCTCAATGTTACCAGTTCGCACGAAGCCGTCCTCTTCTTCAGAGTCACCAGCGACCAGCTCAACAATGGAGCCGTTGGATTTACGAAAATAGGTAAGTATCAAAAGGTCACTGTCGAAAACCTGGGCATACAAAACATCTCCATCAAATGCTTCTGCAAGACCTGCTAGAAAGCTATCTGCATCAAGTATGTCAGCCTCAGCCATTGCGAGAAACGCAGGTTCATCACTGTCGCTGCATACTCTTACATACTCTTCGACCTCATCCTCATTCGGGTCGATCAAGTAGCCTGCGGAGTCAAAGAACTCCATAGCTTTTGTCATCAGCTCTTTTTTACTTGGCGGCGGAAACAGGTAGTAGTTTTGTAGATACATTCCCAAGGTAGTACTCCTTTCGCTAACTATTCTTATAAGCATGAGCTCTCGCCTTGTCCGCGATACCACTCTTTCTAAGCCCCTCTTTACGAACATCGTTTTGGTGTTTTTCTAGCTTTATCAATTCTGGCAGCGCTTCTTGGCAAGACTCAGCTGCGATAAAGAGCGGCATCAGGTATTCTGCGTGATATCTTAAAATCTCATCTATTACGTCGTTCATGTTTTCTTTCGAGGATGGCTCATAAATCCATGAATCTAACTCCTGGTTGGTTGGCACCTCAAACTGTCGCAGGTGATACACACCAAGCTGCCCTTTTGTGGTTTCTTCACTGATAACCATGCTTAAAGGCCTGACAGCAAATAAAATGCGAATCTCTCTTCTCCATGAATTCCCAAGTATTTCAAAATCAACAAATTGCATTACATCATTTACTACCTTGATTAGCGTTCTGCCCCTGCTGATGAACCCAAATGAGGAGAAATAGCTAGCGCTGGCTTCTTTATGCTTTTTTATTAAATAGTTCATATTATTTCTGTCATCCACTGTATACCACCACCGCAATACTCTTCATCCAACAAAGCATATGCGTACATTTAACCAGAATTTCATCTGTTACAGCAGGTACTTTTAACCTGAACAAACCACACTTTTTCTTAGCAAAATGCAAGTATAGGGGAAGGAGAAAACCCAACGTGTACAAGCAAATCAAAAACAGAACAAGGAAGTTGTTCGTGGCAAAGAGAGTCACAGCTTTTGTGCTGATGCTTTCGATGATGATCGGCATGATGACCCCTGCGTTCGGTTTCGACGCAGAACTCAGAGACACAGGAGCAGGCGCTGTTATTGCCTCTTTGGCTCGAGAAACGATTACAGTTGAGTGTCTAACTCTGCAGCCAGGTGTTGATGCATCGTCAATGAACTTCAACTGGTACAGTGACAGGGACAATAGCGTAGCTTCGGTCGTACAGGTAGCGAAAAGAGCTGACATGCCTGGCGATGATTTTCCGGTAAGCGGAGCAATCATTACAACCAATGGCACGGCTGGCAATGCTTCCGCAGGCAAAAGCTGGCATAAAGCAGGAATCACTGGTCTTGCCCAGGATACCGAGTATGTGTACCGAGTATCGAATGACGGTATCAGTTTTAGCGAAGTGTTCAGCTTCAAGACAAGTACCGCAGGTTCGTTCAGCTTTGCAGTGACCGGAGACCCCCAGTTGACTGTCGGATACCAGGACAATACAAGCGACCGAAAGAATGAGACAACGTTGCAAGGTTGGCAGGAAACCGTTGCTGCAATCGCTGCGAGAGGTGTCGATTTTATAGCAGGTGTTGGTGATCAAGTTGATTTAACAAGCAATGGTAGTGAAGCCGAATACACCAACTTCTACGCACCTGATGCGCTTCGAAGCATCCCCTTCGCTCCTGCTATAGGCAACCACGACCGACACTATCTGTTCAATTATCACTGGAACATCCCAAATGAGATGAGCTTTACGCCCATTATCAACGCTGGTAACGCAACCAACACGCAGTATCAAGATATGGAAGTCGCTGGCAACTACTACTACATGTACAATAACGCGCTATTCGTAGTGCTCAATGATTCTGGATACCCTGAAAGCAGGGAGGTCGCAGCGCTGTACATCGACCTGTTTGACCAGACCCTGGGAGCAGCTACGCAAGCTTATTCAGGTCAATATGACTGGCTGTTCGTCCAACACCACAAGTCAACCGCCAGCGTAGCTGACCACTGCGCCGACAGGGATATTCAATACTATGTTGAGGCTGGATTTGAAAAACTGATGGATAAGTACGGTGTTGACTTCGTTCTTGCAGGCCACGATCATGTCTATGCCCGCAGCTATCCGATGTATGACGGAATGCCAGACTATACAGGTATTACCGCTCCAAACAACAATCCATCCTTTTATGGTGGCAACGGCGCAGTGAGCGCGATTAACCCTAACGGTACGGTTTACCTTACTACAACAACAGCCAGTGGATTGAAATACTATGAGCTGTTCAACAACGCGAACAATCTTTACGTTAAAGATAACGCTGTATATCCCTATCTGGTAGACGGCAAAGTCGGCAGCATAGAGTACATGAATGGCAACCTGCCGCTTTCAAACGCGATGTACCTGCAGGACAAGACACCCGGATACATCCTTGTGGAAGTAAGTGGTAATACGGTGACCTTCGGCTACTACAACATTGGCGAATATGCTGATGCGCCATTCGACACCTACTCTGTGACCAAAATGGATACTGATGTGACTCTTGTAGGTGCCACTACGACAGGCAAAGACTTTATCAGCATTGTGGAAACCGCGAAAAACTCTCGAATCTGGGTGCTGACCTTTAACGTCTCCCTGACGTACTCGGATGATTCCGTAGAGGTAGTTGCGTTTTCAATCGAACTTAGCGGTAACAACGCCAATCTGGATGGGACATTCAGGTTCCCAGATGGACATGAGCTTGAAGGTTACACGCTTGTGTATGACATCAAAGGTAACGGCTCGAACATCAAGGAATTAATGCTCGTAAAGTAAACACTCATCGAGCTTACCTGGCTCCGAAATAGAAACGAAGCGCCCACTTTGGTCTACCCACCCAGGTGGGCGCCTCTCTTTCTAATTCCAATGTTTTGATTAATACAGCCTTAGTTTTTTTGCTAAAAGTACATCATTGGCGTAGAGATACATATGCGAGTCAGTTGGTTTAAAGGTGCCGACAATTCTTACACTTTGGACATTCGCTGTTAGTGAATACCCTGTTTCGAATATTCCTGTTATTTCGTCGTAAACAGCACCATTAACGATTAGCTCTGTCAGACCGCGAGTGCGTTTCATGCTGATCTGCAGGTGTTCGTAGTTTGCTGAGATCAAGATGCGCCCTTTTTTATCATCTGCTCGTAGAGCAACCGACTCATAATATGTGGGGTAATAGCCAGCACTTTCGCATTGTTGCGACATGCCGTTTACTGGGTTGATCTCGGTCATGGAAGAAGCTCCCTGTAGAGCAGTAGTGAACTCATGTTCGCTGACACCTCGTAGGTTAGCCCAGGCTACAACGCCGATTATCAGGCAATACAGTACCCAGAAATGAAAGGCAATATCCAGTATGAAGGAGGATATATTATCTACACCCAATGCCAGAAAGCCTAAAACCAAACTGTCAAGACAGAAAAGAATAAATGCGACCAATATAAAAACCCGCCAACGGTTAGAAAGTATCCAGCAGACAAAAAACAATCCGATGATGATAGCAGCCACTACCAAACCGACAGATATAAACACATTGTTTCGAAACTCTTGGGCGAAAACCTCACCGAATATGAAAGCAACCTGAGGGGTAGTTGCAGAAAATGGAAAGCTTAAACCGGTATCGATAGCAGTAAGCAGAGTATTAAGCATTGAGAAAACAACAACCAGTGCCAGATTACTTCTTGCTTTGTTGAATTTTTGCACTTGTTCTTTGGTTTCCGCGTTCATGATTAAACCTTCCAGTAGTGACTATTTTCTTATGAATACCAGGTAGATCAGGGCGATAACAGCTGCAAAGAATGCCCAGGTTATGATGTTACAGCCGACTCGGTACTTCAGTGCGGTGCTGACCAGGGTGTCTGACAGGTTGCGCCTTCGTCTGTGTGCGACAGTTCCTGATGGCAGGCGCTCTCGTGGTTGATCTTTAGTCATATGCCATCGTCCAGAACTTGAGATCACTCTCTCGAACTGCTCTTGATCAAGCTTCAGGTCTGGATGCGATCCACTGGCGATGCGAGAAGACATACCAGACAGAAAGTCCTTCATTATCTGCACCTCGATAAGCACCGGATTATAAGCAAACCAAGCAACTTCAGCCGAAAAACGCTGTTGTTTTGAATTGTAGAGACTGAGCGCCATTCGGCATTCGATTGCCCAGCCTTTTTCTTCCAGTGTATTCAGCTCAGCGATTCTTTTAGACCCCATCTTCAGCATGACATTGCCGCCCATACCAAGCAGTTCGCGATCGTCACCAGCAGCTCTGGTTGCTATCGCGGCACCGATGATGCCATCGATTCCAACTACGAAACGTCTACCAGGCTCGTCGAAAATCTGAACTTCATGGTAAAAGCCTCTGTAACTGTCTGCGACTGATGGGTACTGAACCGCTGGCTGAGCAGCAGTTTCTGGCTCTTTGTCAGTTTCTGAATCGTGGTTCGCTTCCGGCGCGGCTTCACCTGCATCCTCAGCTGCCGCTTCCACAGCGTCTGCGCCCGCGCCTGCCGCGCCTGCTGCTTCCGCCACCGTAGTCGCGCCAGCTTTCAGCTCGGCCTCCGCCTCATCTTCACTCACCGGAGCTCGCCTTCGTCGGGTAGGCAGCTCGAGCAAAGTGGTAAAGCCAGCCGCACCCAGTGGATCCCTATAGCTACGGGTCTCCTGCGAAGACAGGTTACTTGAGCTCTGAGACTTCTCCCCATCCGTTTCCGAAAGACCCAGCTCCTGTGAGTCTTCGCTCTCGCTCAGGTCTACAGGTAGTCCGTCTTGTTCTTCGCTACTCATAGCACTATTCCTACGGCAATAAGTAAAGCTGATGCGATCAATGCTGCAATCAAGACCTGTGGTTTTAGCTTATTTGTACGCAAATGTGTTCGACCATGACCACGATAGCAGCGAGTCTCCATGGCAGCGGCCAGGTTGTCAGCCCTGCGAAACAGTTTGACGAAGAGTGGAATCAACACCGGTATCCACGCCTGTCCGCGTTTTATCGGCCCACCCTGATCGAAAACCGCTCCCCTCGCCTGCTGAGCAACCATCATCCGTTCAGTCTCTGAAGCTGTCAGCATAATAAAGCGCAGAGTAATAGAGAACACCATGGCAATATCTTCAATCGGAACCTTGAACACCGCTAATGGACGAAGCATTGAAACAAAAGCCTCAGACAGCGCAACCATCTGGCTGGTATACGTCAGCAGCGACGTAGCCATGACCATCAGAACAATGCGCAGCACCAAGAACAAACCGCGCAAAAGCCCATAAAGCCTAAAGCCAAAACCACCGATCAGGGGCGAGAAAAAGTAAACCATGCTTTCCGGATGCAGCTCTATCCATGGCAGCAGATCCGGCGGACGAATAGAAACGATATCTGATCCGAAAGCGTTCGCAACCAGAGTAAACGCCAGAATCGCAACCAGAGGCACTAACATCCGCAGCGCCAA
>WQXZ01000117.1 GCA_009781525.1 Coriobacteriia bacterium
ACTCTAACCGATGAAACAACAAGGCGTGTCTTATGCAGACAGCGCTACTTGTGAGCTTGTTTACTGGCTTTTAAGATGGTAATGGGGCGTTTTGTCCCACTTTGCCTCGGCGACAACTTGTTGCTTGGTACTGCAACTTTGACTAAAGTGGGACAAAACGCCCCGTCCCTCTTGTCCCACAAGGGTGTTTTAGGCTGATTGAGGCTGTTTTCGCTAAGCGATGGCCCCGACGAAGGCGATTTTTTGCCACCAACTCCTTCCGTTTTGTCAAGAGGGGCCGCAGCAGGGGTATTCAGCGTGTGGAGCGTGGAGTGCGGGAGAGGAGAGGCTGGTTCGTTGCAGCGCTACGTCAGCCTTATGGTACCAGCTTAGCGAAACGAGGGTTTATCCACATATTCTGCGATACTTGGGGCAGGGAACTCGCAATAGAGTATCTTTAGCGCCTGTTTAACCGTTTCATGCACATAAATAGTTGCACATTCTGCACATTTGTCTCCGCCTTGTGCGGGTGATTCTGTAGCATGCAAAGTGCTGTGGAAGTAGAGTGCTCTTAAGTTGAGAGGCCACAGCAGTATCGGCAGGCACGGTTGCGCGCATAGCAGGCAGCAAACGCGAGTGACCGGGCAGTCGGAGGAGGGAAAGGATCCAAAATGGCAAAGATTTCACCAAAAGACAATTTCTTACAGTTAGCAGGCGGTGGTATTCCGGAGTATGTGCCTTACTACACGTACATCGGCACGGAGGATATTCCGGAGATTTCATCGAAGATCGCGAGGCCGGAGCTGGCTGTGCCCAATCCGCCGAATGCGGACGGCAGTGTCACGAACATGTGGGGAGTGACAACCTTCCCCAACCAGGAAACCGCTGGTTCGTCCATGCCCGAGCCGGACGTTTGGATTCTTGATGACATTACCAAGTGGGGCGATGTAGTCAAGAAACCGACTTTGAAGGACGACCTGGATTTTGAAGCTATGGCCAAGGCAGATTTTGAGCGAATCGGTCTGGATCGCAGTGTTACCGCGCTGCGAAGCGGACTGTTCTTTGGGCCTTGGATGTCGCTCGTAGGGTTCATGGGATTCGAGGGCGCCATGGTTGCCATGGTCGAAGAACCTGATTCGGTCAGGGAGCTGTTTGACTTCATGACATCGGTTTTCGAGCCGTATTACACTGCGGTTTTAGATGCCTACCAGCCTGATATCTGGCACATGAGCGATGACACCTGCACTGAGCGTGGCCCGTTTTTCTCTGTTCAGATGTACAGAGAGATTTTTAAGCCGTTCTACGAACGATTTGCTGTGCAAGCGGTTGAGCGCGGGCTGCCTATCAACTTTCACATCTGCGGGTTCATTGAGCCGTTTATTCCTGAGATGCTCAGCTATGGCGTTCAGTACATCGAGTCGGCGCAGGAGACCAACGACATCAATAGCCTGAAGGTGCAGTATCCAAATAAGCTTTCGTACCTAGGCGGATACGACTGGGGCAAGCATTATCCGAAGAACTACCCGAACTACGACGAGGAAGAGGTTCGTCAGGATGTACGCGAGGCGTTTGACAGGTACAGTCCTGGTGGTGGATGGGCAATGCTGGCTTGGCCGGTTAGCTACGTAGGCGATCCTCATATCGAGGGACTGAAGAAGATCATTTGGGATGAGAGCTACCACTACGGTAAGAAGGTCTACGGGTACACGGACTAGTTGGGCGCGGTGTTGGCGCTGCGGTGAGCCGGTGCGGTGGCTGCGAGTGTACTCGCAATCTTGATATTTGCACATGTTGTATACTTGACTGACATATAACACAGGCTCATATAGGGTCAAAAAATGGATAAAAGAAATGGAGGAGACATCATGATACCATTCATCGGAAGTATGAAAGAGGCCTTTGACCTTTCTGGCCAAGTTGCCATAGTTACTGGTGGAAACGGTGGCATAGGTCTAGGTATTGCAAAGGCGATGGCGGAGTGTGGCGTTGATGTTGCCATACTGTGTCGCAACATGGAGAAAGCAGAAACTGCGCTTGAGGAACTGAGTGTTTATGGTGGCAAGTATCAGGTATTTGAATGCGATATCACCAATCAGCAGAGTGTCGTAGATGCAGTTGAGGCTGTGTGCCAGGAATTCGGTGAAATCAACATTCTTGTCAACAACGCAGGCATTGCTGGCGGCGGCCCGTTTCTTGATGCAGACCAAGGCTTGGAGCGCTGGATTGCAGTTATCGACACCAATCTGACCGGTACCGCGCGGATGACCCAAGAGGTTGGAAAGCGCATGCGTGACCAGGGTAAAGGTGGAGCCATTGTAAACATCACATCCAACGCTGGTGGCATGGTCAACAGAGGCGGAACGATGCACGCCTATGCAGTCTCTAAAGCTGGTGGCAACCACTTCACTCGAGGTGCTGCTGTAGATCTGGGCAAGTATGACATCCGTGTCAATGCGATTGCTCCTGGCTACATCCGCGCAGGCTTCGGTGCAAATCCTGGCCAAGGTATGTTTGACATGATTGAAAGGCAGCAACCTCTGAATCGCCTGGGCGAGGCAATAGAAATCGGCGCTTTGGCTGTATTTCTTGCTTCACCAGCAGCTGCTCACATTACTGGTGAGGTTATCACTATCGACGGTGGTTACAGCCTGCAAGCATAGTGACCTGATTCACAGGTAAGTAGAATAACGAGAATATGGGAAGCCTGCGCAACTGGCGCGGGCTTCCTGTTGCTGCGTCTGCGCGCAGAAGGTCGGCTGTTAGTGGGTGCCGTGCGCGCGGGAAGCTGGTACGCGCAGGTAGCCGGTGCGCACGACCGGTACGTGTACTGGCTGCGAACCATACACGCTACAATCACGCATGCGCACGTATGTCCACTAATTCGAATATCACAGTGCTCCTGTACAACTTTTTGTGCACTTTGCCTATATGACTTTCATTATTACAATATATCTGTAAAGTTCTAAAAGGTCGTGGCAAAAAAGGTGCTACCGCTTGGTTTGTGCCGGTTTAGATGGTGTAGTCACGACGAAGGAGATCGGCAATATGCCGAGTGAGGGAAAGGAATCGCAATATGGCAAAAATTTCACCGAAAGACAATTTTCTGAAGTTGGCTGGCGGTGGTATGCCGGAGTATGTGCCCTATTTCACCTTTAGTGGCAACGAACCAATTCCGGAAATATCATCGAAATCAGCTGGCGCGTCGCTGTTTCCACCACCAATCATCAATGAGGATGGAAGCTCGACAAACATGTGGGGCGTGACTAACTATCCAAACCAAGAGACTGCAGGATCATCAATGCCCGAGCCGGATGTCTTTATTCTTGACGACATCACCAAGTGGGGCGACGTTCTACCGAAGCCGAAGCATCGTGACGACATTGATCTTGACGCTCAAGCAAAAGAAGCCTTTGAGCGCATCGGTCTGGATCGCAGCGTAACCGCTCTGAGAACCGGTGGCGGCTTTGGACCATGGATGTTCTTGATTGGCATCATGGGCTTTGAAGGCGCTATGGTTTCAATGGCGGAGGAGCCTGAGGTCTGCAAGGAGCTCTTTGACTATGTAGCATCGCTATATGATCCCTATGTAGTTCCGATTCTTGATGCTTTCAAGCCTGACATCTGGTCACTGGGCGATGACATCTGCACCGAGCGTGGTCCGTTCTTCTCACTGGCAATGTACAGAGACTTATTCAAGCCGTACTACGAGCGTTTCGCGAAGGATGCTGTTGAGCGTGGACTGCCGATCATCTATCACATCTGCGGAAAGATTGAGACATTCGTTCCCGAGATGATCGACTTTGGCGTACAGTACGTTGAGCCAGCACAAGAGACCAATGACATCATGGGTCTCAAGGAGCAATATCCGAACAAGATGACCTATCTTGGCGCCCATGACTGGGGCAAGCATTATCCTGCCAACTATCCGAATTATGATCCGGAAGAAGTCAAGGCTGATGTTCGTGCAACCATCGACAAGTACAGTCCAGGCGGCGGCTTCGGCACCCTGATTTGGCCGGTCAGCTTTGTTGGCGACCCACATCTCGATGACCTGAAGAGCTTGATTTGGAATGAGTGCTACAGATATGGCAAGGAAGTCTACGGTTACACTGATTAAGTGACCCCCGTTACTGTTATGGTGTCTATAGTCTGACACCTGACACACATGAAAAACTGAAGAGGCCTGCTTCCAACGAGCAGGCCTCTTTACTAGCAAAACCAAGCTTCTGCAAACACTGACCAAACTTCAGGCACAGCATAGAAGCATGCTGCAAACAGAATGGTATAAGCTCGCGGGAAGTATCCTGACTGCCTGCTAGTTTCAAGGTGATAAATTAAACTTTGCGCATTTTGCACAAAGCTCTTTATCTTGCTACATGCAACCTGTAGCATGCTTTAATACTGCGGTTTTGAGGGTTTCTCGAGTGGAATACCCGCAGCAATGTGTACTGGCTCAACGCTGAAAAAAATGTCAGCGAGAAGCCGACAGATTAGAAGGGAATCACAATATGGCAAAAATCTCACCAAAGGATAATTTTCTGCAGTTGGCAGGCGGTGGTATGCCGGAGTATGTTCCTTACTTCACTTTTAGTGGTAATGAACCGATTCCGGAAACATCATCGAAGTCAGCTGGCGCATCATTATTCCCACCTCCAACCATCAATGAAGATGGCAGTATGACCAGCATGTGGGGTGTGACTATGTATCCGAACCAGGATACAGCAGGATCCTCGATGCCAGAGCCAGATGTCTTTGTTCTCGAAGACATCACCAAGTGGGGCGACGTTTTACCGAAGCCCAAACATCGCGATGACTTGGACTTTGACCTTCAGGCTAAAGAAGCCTTTGAGCGCATCGGTCTGGATCGCAGTGTTACAGCTCTAAGAACCGGCAATGGCTTCGGTCCGTGGATGTTCCTAGTTGGACTGATGGGCTTCGAAGGCGCAATGGTTTCAATGGCAGAGGAGCCTGAGACTGTCAAGGAACTCTTTGACTATGTCGGAGGACTTTATTCACCATTCAATACCAAGATTCTGGATGCTTTCCAACCTGACATTTGGTCACTGAGTGATGACACCTGCACAGAGCGTGGGCCGTTCTTCTCACTGGCAATGTACAGAGACTTGTTCAGACCGTACTACGAGCTCTCTTCAAAAGAAGCAGTCGAGCGTGGCCTTCCGGTCATGTTCCACATCTGTGGGTTCATTGAGCCATTCCTACCAGACATGATCGAATACGGTGTCAAGTATGTCGAGCCAGCACAGGAAACCAATGATGTTATGGCTCTTAAAGAGAAGTATCCGAATCAAATGACGTATCTTGGTACTCATGACTGGGGCAAGCACTATCCCAAGAACTACCCGAACTATGACCCTGAAGAAGTCAAGGCTGATGTTCGTGCAACAATCGACAAGTACAGCCCAGGCGGCGGCTTCGGCACCTTGATTTGGCCGGTCAGCTTTGTTGGCGACCCACATCTCGATGATCTGAAGAGCTTGATTTGGAATGAGTGCTACAGATATGGCAAGGAAGTCTACGGTTACACTGATTAAGTGATCCCCGTTACTGTTATGGTGTCTATAGTCTGACACCTGACACACATGAAAACTGAAGAGGCCTGCTCCCAGCGAGCAGGCCTCTTTACGTGGTGGTGTGCCCGGCGCGCGTGCACTAAACAAAGAAGAAGGCCCACCCATACGGGCA
>WQXZ01000118.1 GCA_009781525.1 Coriobacteriia bacterium
AAAGAATCTGCTCCAATAAATAATGAAGTACTGGAAAAAATAGGTAGGGATACGCAGGTCTTTCATGAGTTATGGATTCCTTTTGGACTCGAATGGATACAGGAGATTCAAGTTCAAGACGAAAACAGCATTGACTACATTATGCAGTACGGTGAGTATGCAAACGTCATATCCATCAAGTCGTATCGAAATGCAACACATCGAATTACCATTACACAAGACAGCATTATAAGTGTAATCACCCTATATGCTAACGGAGACTGTTATTTAGACGGATATCAATATGGGAACACTAAAGAGCAACGAACGCAAGGATATCAACAAACAAGAGGCTCGGAGTGGTGGGCTACGTTTCCTGTCTATGGGAACGCAGGCAATTACGTTTATTATGCTGGTACAAATCAACACTCGAATGTTGGATTAACAAAGCAAATCCAAAACGTAGCTTCTGGTGCCTTTATTAGTATTGTGGCTTTAATAATCTGTCCCGCGCTTAGTATACCTTCGGGGTGGGGTGCGCTTGCTGGGGCTCTCGCAAATCTTTATACATATGGAGTGAGCAACTACCCATGGTCAACAGCTGCCTCATATAAAGCACCATACTACTACATGAATAGCGGCTCTCCCTATATAACACCAATTAACGGAGCTTGTATCCAGTACCGCTTTAATTTCTACCCGCTACCAAACTACAGTGGTGGTACTCCAAATACGTATTATTGGTACCGCTGTGCTATGTTCTAGGGTAGCATCAGCATAAGATATGTCAGTTTTTCCAGGAGATATATCATGGAGGAAAACTATAGAACGAAATACTTCAAGTCGTTACTGCCACAGCTTTTATCACTAGTGGTTTTTTTCTGGCTGAAATTGCATATCGTTGGACTCGTAGATTATTATCCTAGCGATCTTCCTGATGAATTTGCTACCGTATTGGTCGTTTGCCTACTTTCCGTCAACATAGGAGAGGGCATTCGTGCTTACCTTGCCGAAAGAGTGGAGCATAAAGAGAACAGTGGGAGTATTTTAGAAAAGACCGATGAAGACATTGAGTAATTCGGTTCGTGCTCCACTTCTCTTCTGTCGGCGATAACCCTCCCTATCAACCAAAGCAGGGAGGGTTTTCACAGTGTGGTGTGCCCGGCATGGGCGATAACTTGGCGGTGAAAGTCCGCTGTGGGCTTGGTAGTGGGAACCACTAGCTAGGGACAAGGGTGTCTGCCGCGAGGCAGAATCTGAAGGAAGTCCGGATGCAAAGCTCTGAGCCGACGAGCAGAAACTGCATATAAGGCCGAGTTTTGGCGGATGAGCCAGCCGTGTACGGCGAAGTCCAACACTACCCGAACCAAACTTGGTAGATGCAGCGGCTACATGGAGCGAAGGTTATCGTTCTTACCCGGGGAGGTCTCGCGATGGTCAGGTGATAAGGAGGTGAAACCGAAAACTGACAACCGCTACGGTGACGTAGAGCATGTTTGAGCAGACCTACTCGTTTCGATGTGACCCATCAACTCAACCCACTGTCAGCATCAGCAAGGTAACCCGACAGGTTGTATTAGACGAAGTGGATGTAGTGGTCACGCTTATTGGCTACTACGAAGCTGGATCAGCCGAGCCAAAGATAGCTTTCATTGTTCAGAACAATCGACAGGAAGCAATACGAATAGAGTCGATTATGGTGAAGGTGAATGGAAAAGTCTTGATGACAATCTGCTATCTTGCCTGGAGACAGTCGCAGGTGGAGAGTCCTGCATCTACTCTAGTTTGCAGCGTTTGAAGAATTTCTATGCAGGATATTTCGATATTGACATTGATGTTGTCGAGCAGGTAGAGTTTAGCTATGTCATCACTGATGCTGATACAGAGCAAGAGATTTTTACATCCGACATAATCACGATAGAGCTGCTTTCACAATAAACAGGTATCCAGTAACCGAGTGGGACGACCAGCGTGTCTGGTCGTCCCATTAAGAGATTCAATGTACTTGCAACACCATTTAGGAGGTACAGACATGAAGAAAAGAGCATTAATCCTAAACAGAAAACTAACCGCAACACTGCTTTCGGCTATGATGCTGCTTTCGTTTTGCCTGGTTGGCTGCAATACATCAAGCAAGCCACCAGACATTCCGCCTTCTGGTAACGGCTCCGGTAGTAACGAAGAGTACCTCACGCCAAGAACCGAGGTCTACAGTTGGGCAAACGATACCAGCTTTCGAAGTCTAAGCAGAGAAGAGAAGCTTGACCTAATCAGTTATGACTTGTTTATCGAAGACGATTACTATTCACAAATCGACGCTGTTGTTGTCAGTCAGGATGGATCTGTCTATGTAATCGGGTGCATATTTGATGGGGACACAATCTTTGATTCTGTGCTCATCAGGTATGACGCTGAGCTTAATCAAGTAGCTGTTGTCGGAAAACCTTCATATTCGATTTGGGGTCATGCAATTGACTCAAAAGGTAATGTCTACACGACTGGCTTTTTTTCAAATTACACATACTCAGAAGAGTATGGGTGGCATTTTGAGTCCGGTCAGCCAGAGATAATCAAGTACAACTCTAATCTTGAAGAGCTGGCTGTTAACCCACATCAGGGATATCTAAGAAAGATAGTAATTGCTCCTGACGGATCCGTTTACACGGTTAGAACAATGAGACCGTTGGATGGCAAAGCCAGCCTTCCAGCAGAGGTCAGTATCTACACGGTAGCAGAGTAAAGGAATAAACAAACAGCACAGTTACTGTGTCAACCGATGTGAAACATTGTATCGACGCTATCTGGCTCGTCTTGGATTGGCTTACCGATTGCCTGCGAAGAACTGGGCATCGTTTCTGGCGTAATAATAATCCTCCAGCTATATGTTTTTCTCCACATGTTCAGCCGCATTTTGGGTATCGTTTGCAGCTACAATTAGCAGCAACGTATGACTGGTTACTGATCAGCCTGTTCATTTGTAGAAAGCGAGCTTATCCACCATGAGTAATGAGAGCCCACGGTCATATTATCTGACCACGCCAATCTATTATGTCAACGGTGTTCCGCACCTCGGTTCGGCTTACACCACTATCGTAGCTGACACTTTGGCAAGGGCGATGCGAATGGATGGCCGTGAGACTTTTTATCTGACCGGACTGGATGAGCACGGCCAGAAGGTTGCGCAGGCAGCCACTGACCAGGGCATGAGTCCGAAGGACTGGGTTGACAGTATGGCTCCGGCTTTTAAAGAAACCTGGGCCGCGCTTAACGTAACCAACGACGACTTTATTCGCACGACCGAAGTGCGCCATATGCGCGGAGTGCGCCAGCTGTTTAACCTGTTATACGAAAAAGGTGAGATCTATCACGGCACCTACAGCGGATATTATTGTGTTCCCGATGAGACCTACTTCACTGAGGAGCAACTGGCGGAGTTCGCCGAAGCACGTGAGGCCGAGGGCTTAAGCTCTGTTGACGCTGACGGTACGCCGCTTTGTCCTGACTGCATCAGACCGCTGATTTTCATGGAGGAAGAGAACCTCTATTTCAAATTGTCAAAATATACACAGCCGCTGCTTGATTTCTATGAGGCTAATCCTGACTTCATTCAGCCTGAGATTCGCCGCAACGAGGTGCTGAGCTTTGTCAGCGGAGGTCTCAAAGACCTATCGGTATCGCGCACAGCAATTGATTGGGGAGTGCCGATTGATTTTGCACCTGGTCATGTTTCATATGTCTGGATCGACGCTCTAATTAACTACCTGACAGGTGTCGGTTACGGATCAGATGACCCTGCTGACCAGCAGCTGCTGGCGCGATTCTGGCCAGCGCAGGTGCACCTGATTGCCAAGGACATCATCCGCTTTCACTGTGTGATTTGGCCGGCTCTACTGATGGCAGCCGATTTGCCCCTGCCCGAGCAGGTTTTCGTACATGGATACCTGCTGACCAAGGGGCAAAAAATGAGCAAGTCGCGCGGCAATGCCATGGCTCCGCTGGCGCTGGCTGACCTGTTCAGCGTCGATGGCTACCGCTACTTTTTCCTGGCTGACATTCAGTTCGGCGCAGACAGCTCCATTTCACTTCAGCGCATGTTGCAGGTCTACAACGCCGACCTGGCTAACAGCTGGGGCAACCTTTGCTCCCGCGTCTTCAACATGACCGACCGCTACCTGGGGGCTGAGGTTCCCGAGATCTGGCCGAAGACTGTTGCTGCCCTGACCAAAGAGATGGGAAACCCCCTGGCTGAGCAAGCCGCCGGTCTCTATGCCACCTTCATTGCGAATATCGAGCAAAAGAACTTCCAGTCAGCCTTCAAGTCGGTGCTTGACCTGGTTGACAGTGCGAATCTATATCTGGAGAATAGCGCGCCCTGGGCGCTTGCCAAGGAGGCTGAAGCAGAAACAGCCGAGGCTGAAGCTGCTGGCATCTCGCTTGACGATGCCACCGCGCCAACCGCCAACGACCGTCTGGCGTTCGTGCTCTACAACACCTTGGAGGCTATTAGAATCGCCGCGCTGTTCTTTGCGCCAGTGATGCCGAACACCTCCGGTGAAGTCTGGCGGCGACTGAGTCTGCCAGATGTCAATACGGTCACTGACCTGGCAGCTGCGGCTGCCTGGGGAGGATTGCCAGCTAAAAACCATGTCACAATCGGCGACCCGCTGTTTCCGCGCCTGGCAGAGGAAGACCTGGATCTGGAGGATGAGTAGGGTGCGGGTAACAGCGCACCACAACCCCAAACCTCTGGTGATTGACCAATGCGACAGATAAACAACGTAGCAAGTGACGCAGCCGAACTGGTTGCCGAAGATAATACCTACTGGGACTCGACATTCCGCGACACCAAAGGTCGCCCGGTCGACCCGGTTACAGTGCATGGAGCGCCGATCGCAGACACCCATTGCCACCTTGACATGCTGCCTCATCCTGAGCTGGCAATAGCGCGCGCAGCGGTTCATGGTGTGCGCCTGATAATTGCAGTGGTCGACCCAACTGAAGGGCCTGAGTACACCTATACGAGTATCGATAGCTGGGTTGAGCAGGCAGGCGACTTGCTTGAGCAATGGGAGGTGCCTGACACACCACTTCCCGAATACCGACTGATTATCGGTTGCCATCCACATAATGCATCCAAGTTCAACGACAGCACCCTGGCTACAGTGGCGCAATTAGCCGCCGACCCGCGTACCACCGCAATCGGTGAAATCGGACTGGATTATCACTACGACGCGTCACCTCGCGACGCCCAGAGGCGGGTTTTTATCCACCAATTAAGGCTTGCCCATGAGGCGCGGATGCCGGTTTCACTGCATCTGCGCGACGCTCATGCCGACGGCTTTCAGATTCTGGAGCAGGAAGGATGGCCAGCAGCCGGCGTTCTTCTGCACTGCTACACTATGGATATCGACACCCTTCAACCATTTCTGGATAAGGGCGCGAGCGTTGCTTTCGGTGGCACCATGACCTTCAAAAACGCAGTTGACCTGCAAGAAGCGGTGCGTCAAGCTCCACTGCAACGCATCA